>JBEBJC010001158.1:0-2653 GCA_040080105.1 Myxococcota bacterium | reverse complement strand
TGCGGTCTCGTGGGCTCGGGATGTGTATAAGAGACAGCCACCTGGCCCGGCTCCGCGCCGCACGCCTCCACCGGCGAGGCCGGGTCGCCCAACTCGTCGCCGTCGGCGTCGAGGTACGCGATCCACAGCGCGGCCGCGGTCGGATCCTGGTCGTCGCAGTCGAGGTCCGCGGTCGCGTCGACGAACGGGCACCCGCCGGCCGGAGCCGCGCACCCGGTCACCCACCCGTCGCCCGCGCCCCAGCCGTCCCCGTCACAGTCGGGCGCCCAGGTCGGGGCCTCCAGGTCCGGGTCGGCGTCGTCGACCGCGCCGTCGCAGTCGTTGTCGGCGCCGTCACAGGTCTCCGGGGAGGGGAAGCTCGTCGGATCGGCGTCGTCGCAGTCGGCCAGGTACACGAAGCCGTCTCCGTCTCCGTCGGCGTACTTCGGGTGGGTGGCGTCCACCCCCGGCCCCGCGTCCGGGCCGCCGTACGCGCCGACGTCGGCCGGGGTGCCGTCGAGGTCGAGCAGCAGCGGGTCGCCGGCGTCGATCAGCCCGGACACCGCCGGGGTCGGCCACAGCTCGGCGGTGAGGCAGTCGGTGAGGTCGCCGGACACCATCGGGTCGACCCCGACCACGTTCGTGCCGGGCCAGGGGTCGGTGAAGTTCCACACCTCGTCCCCGTTGTCGTACATCCAGTTCCGTTCCATCACCGGGAACGCGGTGGGCAGGCCCAGCCGGACCGCGTACCCGGTGTTCGACAGGAACAGGTTGTCGAACAGGTGGACGTACGCCCGCTGGGTGAGCGTCTGCACCGCGCCGAGCCCCGTGTTCTCGACGAAGTGGTTGTTCACCAGGGTCCACACACCGCCGAGCACGTACACGGCTCCGCCCGAGTCCGCGGTGCTCTGGGCGATCAGCGTGTTGCGGAGCGAGGATTCGAGCCACTGGTCTTCCTCGGCGACGGCGGCGATCGCCCCGCCGGTGGTGCCGGCCGAGGTACCGCAGAACCGGCTGCGGACGATCGTGGCTGCGGTGTCGGTGGCGTGGATGCCGCCGCCCGTCGACGCCGTGGTTCGCTCGAACACACACCGATCACAAGTGAACACCGCGTTGTCCAGGTCGATCCCGCCGCCGGAGTACGTCGCGGAGGTGTCGACCAGCCGCACGTCGGTGAGCGTCACCTGGATCGGGTCGAACGTCCCGCCGGCGTCCACCCCCCCACCATAGACCGCGGTCGTCACCCCTGGGACACCGTAGATCGTCACCCGGGTCATCGTGAGCGAGTCGCCGCCGGTCACCACGCCGCTGCCGGTGCCGTCGAGCAGGATCGTCAGGTCCTCCAGCACCAGGTTCCCGTCGTCGAGGGTCCGCACCCCGCCGTTGGCCGCGGACTGCAGGGTCATCCCGCGCAAGGTGACGTCGCCGTAGGTTCGGACCACGGTGGTCGGGCCGGTGACGACGGTGGTGGGTCCCGCGCCTTCGATCACCATCGGGGTCTTGTCGGCGGGGATCTCGACCGACCCGGGCTCCACCAGGGTGCCGGCGTCGACGGTGAGCGTACTGCCGCCGAGCGGGGCCGCGGCCACCGCCTCGGTGAGCGTCGCGTAGCTGCCGACGCCGTCGACCGCCACACCGGCCTGGGACGGGGAGCTCGACCACAACCACAAGCCCATCGAGGCCTCCGGTTGCATGTTACGTCACGCTCCGCACATCGGCGAACGAAACCTCAGGCCGCGAGCTCGAGCGCGAGGGTCGAGCTGCCGGTCGGGCGGGTCAGCCCGAGGTCGTCGTCGTCGGGCGGGGAGATCCGGTACTCGAGCGCCTCGAGCAGCCACTCGCGCAGGTCGGGGTCGGCCACGTCGGCGGGTTGCCCCGCGGCGGCCAGCCGGGCGCGCGCCTCGGGGTCCCGGTCGCGGATCAGGGCCCGGAACACCGCGCGCACCACGCCGTCGCTCAGGTGATCGACGATGTGCAGGGCTTCGGCGCGCGGGTCGGGGATCACGGGGGCCTCTCGAGGAACCTGCGCACCACACGGCGCGGGGCACCCCGTCCTTACGCGCGGACCGGGTCACCATTCGTCACGGTTGGCACACATCGTGCACGTCGTTCGGTGGGAGGCGAGCCGTGCCGGTGACCGTGCTCGATTCGGTGTGGCCGGAGGTGGTGGCCGAACATGTCCGCGCGGCGGTCGGGGCGACGCGGGCGCACGCCCTGCGCCACGAGCGATTTGCCCCATGTTCGGGGTGCTTCGAGTGTTGGATCGCACACCCGGGCACGTGTAAGGCTTCGGACGCGGCGAACGACGTGATGCGCGACGTGGTGGGCTCGTCCGAGGTCGTGTGGGTGACCCGGCCGCGCCACGGGTGCTGGGACAGCCTGGCGAAGCAGGCGCTCGACAAGTGCCTCGGGCTGATCTCGCCGTTCTTCGGCACCGAGCACGGCGAGACCCACCACCACACCCGGTACGGCCGGTTCCCGCGGTTCGGGGTGGTCGCGGTGGTCGACCCCGACGAGACCCCCGAAGACCGGGAGCGGTTCCGGCGGCTGTTCGCGCGCAACGCGGTGAACTTCCACAGCGACCAGCCGTGGGTCGCGTTCGTGTCGCCGGGCGCGGGGCGGGAGGAGGTCGCGGAGGCGATCGCCGCCGCGAAGGGGTCGCCGTGGCTCGGGT
>JBEBJC010001157.1:0-2654 GCA_040080105.1 Myxococcota bacterium | reverse complement strand
GCCACTCGATCCGGCGTCGGCGGCGGCGCTGGCGGAGCGCGAGGGCGCCCGGCTCGGGGTCGGCCTCGCGGATCCGGCGCGGCTCGCGGCGGCGTGTGACCACCACCCGCTGGCGATAGCACTCGCGGTGGAGCGGGTGCCGATGCTCGGGTTCGACGCGGTGGTAGCGGGGGTCGGCGCCGATCCGTTCGCGGTGCTGCGGGTCCCGTTCCGCAGGCCCGCCCGCCACGCGTCGCTCGCCGACACGTTCGCGTTCGACCCGCCGCCGGCCGAGACCCGCGCGGTGGTGGCGCGGATCGCCGCCGGGACCCCGGTCGACGCGGCGCTGCCCGCGCTGTCCGACGCCCTGGCGCGCGGGCTCGTGACCCGCGACGGCGACCGGTTCGTCGCGGCGCCGCTGTTCGCCGGTGCGTGCGCGTGAGCCGAGACCGGGTGGTGCTGGGCGACCGGGTGGTCGACCTCGGGTGGGGCACGATCGAGCACGGCGGCGCGCTCGAGCGGCTGTCCCCGTCGGAGCGGGTGGTGCTGCAGCTCCTGGTGGAGCGGGTCGGGCAGGACGTGCCCCGCGACGCCGTGTGCGCGGCGCTCGGCCGCTCGCTCGCCGACAACGCGCTCGATCGGCTGATGAGCCGGCTGCGGGCGCGCCTCGGCGGTGAGGTGCCGCGCACCGTGCGCGGGGTGGGGTACCGGCTGGATCCGAGCCCCGCTGCGGCGCCGCTCGGGTCCACTCCCTCTTCGGGCCTGATCGGGCGGACCGACGAGCTCGCCGCGGTCGCGGCGGCGCCCGACCGGGTGGTGGTGTTGCTCGGGCCGGCGGGGGTGGGCAAGACCACGCTCGGGCGGGCCCTGCTCGCGCGGTCGCCCGGGTGGTTCGTCGAGCTCGCGTCGTCGTCGACCGAGGACGAGGTGCTGGCCGCGGTGTGCGCCGCGCTCGGCCTGCCCGGGCCCGACGGCGTGGCGCTCGGCGCCCGGCTCGCCACGCTCGACGCCCCGGTGGTGGTGCTCGACAACGCCGAGCAATGTGGCGACGCCCTGGCGGCATGGATCGAGCGGTGGAGCCGGTCCGGGCGAGCGCGGTTCGTGGTCACCAGCCGGCGCCCGCTGGGCCTGCCCCACGAGCGGCGGATCGCGGTCGGGCCGCTGCCCCCCGCCGACGCCCACGCGCTCGTGCGCCAGCGCGCCGCCGACGCCGATCCGACGCTCGAGCTCGACCCGGTGTGGGTCGAGCGGATCGCGCGCCGCGCCGAGTACGTGCCGCTCGCGATCGAGCTCGCGACCGCGTACCTCGACCGGATGACCCCGAGCGAGCTGTGCGCCCGGCTCGAGGGGTCCCTCGGCTGGCTCGAGGACCGGGGTCCGGACCGGGTGGAGCGCCACTCGACCCTGATGCGGGCGGTGGGTTGGTCGTGGGCGCTGCTCGGCCCGGCCGCCCGCGACGGGTTGGCGGCGTGGTCCACGTTCCGCGGCTCGTTCACCCTGGCCGACGCCGAGCGGCTGTTCGCGCCCGGCGCGGACGCGCTGCAGCACCTGATCGACGCCTCCCTCGTCCGGATCGTCGCCGGCCCGCGGTTCGTGTTGCTCGACGCGGTGCGCGAGTTCGCCGAGCGACAGCGCGAGGAGCACCCGGACCGGGCACGGTGGGTCGCGGCGTGGCGCCGGTGGTGTGTGGACGGGGCCGGGTCGGGTTCGAGGGCCGAGCGGGCGTGGAACTGGACCGCGGCGCTCGGCGGCGGCCTCGACGCGCCCGACGCGCCGGAGCTCGCGGTGCACCTGCTCGACGCGCAGTCCGGCCTGTCGGTCGAGCGCCGGTTCGCGCTCGCCGATCTCGCCGACCGGGCCGAGGGGGTGGTGCGCGCGCGGCTGCTCGCGGTGCGGTGCCGGATCCGGCGGTACGCGGGCCTCGAGGGGTACCGCGGCGACCTCGACCAGGCGCTGGCCGAGGTCGAGCGCCTCGGCGACCGCAGGCAGATCGACGAGATCCGGCTCGAGCGGGCGCGGCTCGCGATGGACGACGGCGATCTCGCGGGGGCGGAGCGCGACCTGCTCGCGGCCCAGTGGCACGGGCCTTCGCGGTACCAGCTCGCCGCGCTGTACCTCGATCGGTGCCGCCACCGCTCGGCCGAGGGGGTGCTGCTCGAGCTGGCGGCGCGCGCGAACAGCGAAGGGATGAGGATCCGCGCCGGAGTGCAGCTCGCCGTGCTCCGCTCGCCGTCCGACCCCGCCGGCGCGTACCGGGAGCTGGTCGCGCTCACCGACGCCGTGCGCGACGACGACCCGTCGACCACCGCGGCGCGCCCGTTCGTGTACGCGTGGCGGTCCGCGTTGTCGTGGGAGCTGGGGGAGGTGGTGCGCGCCCGCGGCGAGGCGCGGGTGGCGTCGGCGGAGCTGCACGAGCGGAGCTGGCTCGTCCCGGCGGCCGAGCTCGACGCGATGGCGGCGCTGTTCGAGCCGGTCGACCAGGCCCGGGCCCGCCTGGACGCGATCGCCGCTCCGCCGGCGGGGGCGGCGGCGGTCGCGGTGTGGCGCGCGGTGAACGAGGCGGTGCGCGGCGACCCGGCGCTCGGGGTGGCGGCGTTGGCCGCGTGCCGACCCCACCCGGGCACGACCGCCTGGGTGCTCGCCGAGCTCGCGCGGGCGGCGGTGCGGGTGCGGGG
>JBEBJC010001156.1:0-2654 GCA_040080105.1 Myxococcota bacterium | reverse complement strand
CGCCGAGCCGGATCGTGCTGATCGGTCAGGAGGCGCCCGGAAAGGCGATCCGCATCCGCGGCAGCCGCACGACCGTGGCCCCGGGGGTGGTCGCTCCGGGGAAGTACGAGCTTTGGGGCCAGTGTGAGGATGGCCCGTGCCCGTTCCTGTCGTTCCAGGTGCCTCCCACGGTGACCGTCACCATCGACTGCTCCATGAAGATTTGCAGGGTGAAATGATGATCTTCCTGTGGACTGCCTCTGGGTGCCCGTTCGTGACCGCCGCCGACCTGGACCGCGCGCGCGACCTCGATCGCGACACGTTCGTCTCCGCTCAGTTCGGTGGCGACGACTGCAACGACACAGATCCGGACGTGTTCCCCGGCGCGCCGGACCCTTGGTACGACGGGCTGCTGCTCGACTGCGACCGCGTCGACGACTTCGACCAGGACCTCGACGGTGTCCCGGTGGACGCCGACTGCGACGACCTCGACCCCGAGGCCATCTCCCCGCCGGTCTGGTACTACGACGGAGACAACGACGGGTTCGGCGCCGACGGCCAATCGATCGTCGGGTGTGCCCCGCCCGGGGCCGTCGGGTTCGTCGACAACCGCGACGACTGCGATGACGCCGACCCCGACGTGGGCGACGCGATCGTGTTCTTCGTGGACGGCGACGGCGACGGCGCCGGCAGCACCTCGGACACGGCCGAAGGGTGTACGCCGCCCACCGGCTATGTCTCGAACGCGTCGGACTGCAACGACTCCGATCCGACGCGGTTCCCTGGGGGGGTGTTGTACCTCGACGCCGACGGCGACCTGTTCGGCGCCCCGCAGTCCGGGTTCGACGCCTGTAAGCCGACGATGTCGGACCAGCCGGTGGTCACGCTCGGCGGAGACTGCGACGACGCCTCCGGGGCGGTGTACCCCGGCGCCCCCGGCGAGGTGCCGTTCGACGGGATCGACACCAACTGCGACGGCGCCACCGATCTGGACGCGGACGGCGACGGGCTGCCGGACCTCGCGGGGTGCGCGAACCTCACCGTCGAGCCGATCGAGGCGATGGACGACCTGCAGGACGAGATCGACGCCGCGGCGGACTGTACGGTGTTCGTGCTCGAGTCGGGCACGTACGACGCGGTCACGATCGAGGGGAAGTCGATAGCGCTCGTGGGCGAGCCTCTGGCGGTGGTGCAGTTCGCCGACCCCGGCGTCGACGTGGCGGTCACCCTGAACGACGACGGGTTCGATCGGTCGGTCGTGCTCGAGAACCTCCTGATCACCGGGTTCGAGACGGCGGCGCAGCTGCCCCTGGGGAGCACGCTCATCGGCTCGACGTTGCGGGTGGTGGAGGGCACCGGCGTCCAGGTGGTTTCGGGGCGGTTCGGAGGCGCGGTGCGGCTGTACGGCTCCACCTTCACCGACGGCGCGCAGCTCCTCACCGACCCCATGGTCAATCACGTCGAGCTGGTGGGGGTCACGGTGGAGCGCGGGCTCGCGACCAAGGCGCTGATCCACGGAGGCACCGTCACCACCGTGATGCGTCGGGTGGTCGTGCGCGACACCGCGGTGCTCGGGCCGACGATCGTCACCCAGCAGGGCTCGTTGTCGCTGACCGACGTTCGGCTCGAAGACTCGATCGGGCAGGTGATCTCGGCCCATCTGTCACCCGGCACCGTGTCGTCGATCCGTCAGCTCCAGATCACGGGCGGGGCAGCGAACAACCCGCAGGTGCTCGACATCCATACCGACCTCTTCCCCCTCGACCCGCCACAGCTCACGATCGAGGACCTGACGGTCGCGCGGTTCGAGTGGGGCGCCGTGTTCGAAATGGCCCCGTCCGAGGCCCTGGTCTCGATCTCCGGCGTCGCGGTGACGGTCGAGGGCGCGCGGATCGTCGGGGTCGAGGCGCTGCGTGACGGTCCGCTGCTCGAGCTCCTCGGCCCGCCGGCCACCGTGAGGAACGTGCAGCTGGGCGGGGCAGACGTCGGGTTGGAGCTGGACGGCGGCGGGGTGGTCGAGAACAGCACGTTCGTCGGCTTCCGCGCCCCGGTCGTCGCGCTCGGGCTCGGCTCGGTGGTGTTCACCCGGGTGGCGGTCGCGTCCTCCACCGAGGCGCCCGCCGTGTCCGACGCGACCTGGGTCGAGTGCGCGTTCCACGAGGCCCCCCCTCCTGCGTCGGAGGTGCTCGAGGTCGAGCCCGGGTTCCTGCGGTTCCATCCGAACCTCGATCCGGAGCTGTGGGACCTCCGGCTCCTCCCCACGAGCGCGCTGCAGGACGGGTCGCCCGACGACACCTGCGCCGACCCCGACGGCTCGTTGTGCGCGATCGGTTGGACCGGCGGCCCCGGAGGGTTGTCCGAGTTCGACCTCGACCTCGACGGGATGTACGACTCGTGGGAGCTGGCGTGGCTCGGGGACGCCGACCCGTCGTTCGACGACGACGGCGACGGGCTCGACAACCTGACCGAGTTCGAGCAGGGCGGGATCCCGGTCGAGCCGGACACCGACGGCGACGGGTCGGACGACGGCGTGGACGGGGACCTGCTCGACCCCGACGTCGACTGAGACTACGACCTGCGCACCCACTGGCCGTGTGACTGCGACCGATCCTCGAGCTCGCCTGTTTCGATCCCATTGCTTGCGAGTCGGGCCGGATAATTAGTATGCCCCGAGG
>JBEBJC010000165.1:0-12147 GCA_040080105.1 Myxococcota bacterium | reverse complement strand
ACCCCGAGCACCGGGCGCACACCGCCATCGGCTCGCCCCCCACCGTCAGCGTGCGCGCGGGCGCGTGGTGGCACACCGGCCCGAGGGCAGCCTCGATCGCGGGGACCCACCCCGAGCTCCCGAGCGCGCCCCACGCGAGCGCGGTGGCCCCGCCCACCGTGAACACCAGGGCGGCCCAGCCTGCGGCGTTGAGCGGGCCTGGGGACCGTTCGTTCGGCGGCGACACGCGCGGTCCCTAACCGGATAGTGCGCCCAGGGGGTACCGATGTGGTTGTTCACCGCCGCGCGCGCGCAGACCGCGGACTTCGACGGGCTGGTCGAGGGCACCAACGCGACCACGATCACCGACGGGGGCCTCACGTTCGAGAACCTCGACTTCCGCGACGGGACGATCCCGCCCGGGGTGCTCACGATCGAGCAGGCCGACGGCACCCTCGCCGGGCTCGCCGGGTTCACCCCGAACAACACGCTGGCGTTCGGCGGGTTCTCGGCCGGCGCCGGGGCGGCGTTCACCCGGTTCGGTCAGGTCGACGTGATCAACGGCGGCACCGCCGACGCCGCGGAGCTCACCGCGTTCGAGTTCGGCTCGACCGCTGGGACCTGGCTCGAGCTCGACGCGTTCTCGGCCGGGGTGTTGGTGGCGTCGGACCGTGAGAACCTGGTGGGCGGGTTCGTGGTCACCCCGCACACGTTGTCGGTGTCGGGCGCCACGTTCGACCGGCTCACGCTGCGGGTGGGCCCGACCGCGGCCGACGTGGCGTTCCTGCTGGTCGACCACGTGGTGCTCACCGCGGGGAGCGACACCGGCGAGACCGGCGACACCGGCGCGCCGCTCGACACCGCGACCGACGACACCGGGGCCGAGCCGGAGGACACCGCGGCGCCCGCGCACACCGCCGACACCGGCGCGCCGCCCGACAGCGGGACCTCGGGCGGCTCGGACGGGACCGACACCCCCGACGGCCCGCCCGCCGACACCGGCCCGGGTGACAGCGGCGCGGCGAAGGAGGACACCGGTTGTGGGTGCGCCGCAGGACCGCGCCCGGCGGGGTGGCTCGCCGGGGTCGCGTTGGCGGTCGGGCTCCGCCGCCGGCGCCGGTGAACCGCGCGGCGCGGCGAGTTAGGGGCCCCGGTGCCCACCGAGACCCGCACCGTCCGCTTCGCCCTCGCCGCCCGCACCGTGATCGACGAGGCGCGCGGCACCTCCCACGTCGTGCCCGAAGACTGGGCGCTGCTGCCGCCTGGTGACCCCGGGCTCACCCGGCGGGTGAAGGCGGCCGGCCCCAGCTGGACCGTCACCGAGAAGGTCGGCCGGCGGGTGTACTCCCACGGGGTGTACGCCCCGGCGGCGCACATCGACGAGGCGCGCGCCGACCTCGAGCGCGAGCGGCAGGACCCGGCGTACGCGCGCAAGCTCGCCGCGGCGAAGGCCAAGCGCGAAGAGAAGCAGGAGGAGTACGTCGGCACGTTCCGCGACGCGGTGCTGGCGTTCCTCGCGTTCGACCCGTCCCACGCCGCGCTCGCCGAACGCCTCGCCGACGCGGTGACCGAGGTGGCGACCCCGGTCGGGAGCGGCACCGTCGCGCGGACCGAGCGGATCCCGGTCGAGGAGCGCGCGGAGGCCGCGGTGATCGCGTGGATGCGGCACCAGACCACCGCGTACGACGACCTGGACATCGCGCGGATCAAGGGGGAGCGGCGGCGGGTGCGGCGGATGTTGGCCGAGCGCTCGCGGCGAGTGCTCGACGGGTACCGGCGCCGCGGCGCGCCCCCGGTCGACTGCCCCCTGCGGGCCGCGCTCGGCCCGGGGTAGCGAGCCAGGATGCAGCTCCGCCCTGCCGATTGGCGACGTCCGATCGACGCCGCGTACCGGTTCGAGCTCCGACCAGACCTGGCGCCGGCGGTGCCGCCGATCGGCGTCCCCAGCGACCTCCGCGCGGTCGCGGCGCAGGCGCTGGTCGACGGCGACGGCGCCCGGTTCGAGGCGCGGGTCGGCCGGTGGGCGGGCCCCGAAGACACGGACGCACACGGGGGCCAGCCGTACGTGGGCGAGCAGCTGTGGTTCGTGGAGCAGCCGTGGCGCGACCGGCTGTCCCTCGCCGAGCTCGACGAGGTGTTGCGCGGCACCGGGCGGGTGATGCGCCGGGCGCACCAGGTCGACTACGTGCTGCGCGACCACCACCTGATCGACGTGGCGCTGTACCACTGGCGCACCACCGGCGAGCTGCCCACCGCGCTGTTCCACGCCGACCGGCACTCCGACTGGTGCACCGACGGCACGTTGTCCGCGCGGCGACCAGCCCAGGCCGCCACCTGGTGGGCGCTGCTCGAGGGGGTGAAGCGCCCGGGCGCCGACCGGCCGGTGCTCGGTGAGCACGAGGTGGTGTTCACCACCGCCCAGCCGGCGACCGGGGCGGGGCGCGACGTGGGAGCGTCGACCAGGGTGCCGTGGTGGGTCGACCGGGCCGCGCTCGACTGGCGCGAGGCGCTGCCACAGGCCGCGCGGGCGGACTGGGTGTCGTTGGACCTCGACTACTTCCAGCCGGCCGCGCAGTTCGCGCTGACCCGCGGGCTGCTGCGCGACCCCCGGTACCACGAGCGGATGGCGGCCGCGCGGGTCCGGGTGTTCGTGTTGTCGCCGCAGTTCGCCCGCGGCGGCGACGTGTTGCAGGACTGGAGCGTGGGCGGGCGGCACGCGGGGCTGCGGATGCTGAACCTGCTGCGCGCGCCGCGCCCGGGCTAGCCGAGGTCGGTCGCCTCGTGGCGCTCCGGCACCCCGTCGTCGCCCCACAACTTGTTCACTCGCTGCCCGCGCCGCACCGCCGGCCGGAGCGCGATCTCCGACGCCCACCGGTTCACGTGGGTGTAGGTGTGCGCCTCGAGGAACTCGGCCGCCGAGTACACCTGGTTCGCGACCAGCGCGCCGTACCACGGCCAGATCGCGATGTCGGCGATGGTGTACGCGTCGCCGGCCATGAACCGCCGCTCGGCCAGGTTCCGGTCGAGCACGTCGAGCTGCCGCTTGACCTCCATCGCGAACCGGTCGATGCAGTACTCGATCTTGGTCGGCGCGTAGGAGTAGAAGTGCCCGAACCCTCCCCCGAGGTACGGCCCGGCGCCCATCTGCCAGAACAGCCACGACAACGCCTCGGTGCGCCCGCGCGGATCGGTCGGCACCAGCGCGCCGAACTTCTCGGCCAGGTACAGCAGGATGCTGCCCGACTCGAACACCCGCACCGGCTCGGCGCCGGAGCGGTCGACCAACGCCGGGATCTTCGAGTTCGGGTTCACCGCGACGAACCCGCTCGAGAACTGCTCGCCGTCGGTGATCTTGATCGGCCACGCGTCGTACTCGGCGCCGGCGTGGCCGAGGGCGAGCAGCTCCTCGAGCATCACGGTGGCCTTCACCCCGTTCGGGGTGGCGAGGGAGTACAGCTGCAGCGGGTGGCGCCCGACCGGCAGCTCCCCGTCGTGCGTCGGGCCGGCGATCGGTCGGTTGATGTTCGCGAACCTGCCGCCGTTGCCTTTGTTCCAGGTCCAGACCTTCGGCGGGACGTACTCGTCGGGCATGGGCACTCCAGGGGTGGCTGCTATCGTCCCGCCCGGCCGCCGGCCGTTACGTGGGTGAGGCCACAGTGGGATAGGCCCTGTCGGTCACGGTGGAGGACGAGATGGCGTGGTGGCTCTCGTGGGTGGCGCCGTATGCGCAGTTGGCTCCGCCCGACTCGGGCGGTACCGGACACACCGCGTCCACGTCGACCGGGGGCTCGTACGTGTGGACCGCGGACTGCGACACGCGGATCGACCCAGACGACACGGCGCCCGAACACGACTCCGACGTGGACAGCGCGGTCGAGCCAGAGATGGACTCCGCCGCAGCCGACTCGGGCTACACCGGCCCGGCAAAGGCCGCGCCCTGCGGGTGCTCCGCCGCGGGGGGCCAGCAGGCCTCGGCGTGGGGGTTCGGGGTGCTGGTGGCGTTCGGGCGGCGGCGAGCGGCCTCGAGGTGAGGCTCATCGGTCGAACGTGAAGCCGTCGAACACCATCGTGTGCAGCGCGTCGGTGGCGGGGTCGTCGCCGATGCCGGGCGTGACCGCGACCCGGTGCGCCACCAGGAACCCGTCGACCTCGCGCAGGTCGTCGAAGTGCCCCACCCCTTCGACGAAGCTGCCGATCTCGCGCACCGTGTACCACACCTTCGCCAGGCGGCCCGTCTCCGGGTCGAGGTAGATGCGGTACTGGTCGTACGCGCGGTTCGCGTCGACCGTGCCCCAAGTTGCGTACACGAGGTCGTACTCGCGGTCTCCGACGCGCTCTCGACCGACCGACCGCACGATCTCGGCCTCGGTGAGCCGCTGCGGCATCTCGACGAAGTAGTGCGTCGTCGGCAACATGAACCGGAGGTCCGCGTCCGCGATCGGGTCCTGCCGGTCACCCTCGCGCCGGTAGGTCGCGAAGTCGCGGATCCCCCACACCTGCCCCTCGCGCGGGCCGTCGACGAACCGCACCTCGGAGTCGAACGTGTGGACCCGCAGCGTCAGGTGCACCCGCTGGTCGTCCGCCGGCCACGGGTTGAACAGTGTCCCCAGGCCGACCCAGGTGTCGCGGAGGTCGAGGTCGAGGGTGTGGTGCCGGTGCAGCGCGTCGGCGCCGCCGTGGGACTGCAACATCCGCGCGAGCAGCCGGCGACCCTCGGCCTCGGCGACCGGATCGTCCGCGAGGGAGACGCCCTCCGGGCGGATGTCGGCGAGGGGCAAGCCGAACACGGCCAGCGCCCCGCCGGCGGCGACGAGCGCGATCAGCGCCGTGATCAGGAGACGTCGGATCACTTCTTCACTCCTGTGGCAAGAACGCGAGGGTCAAAGCAACGAACTGGTCGATGGCCTCGGGAGACGGCGCCGCCCGGGCCTGGAGCAGCAGCGCCTGCATCGACATCGCGAGGTGGGCGGCGCGGGCTTCGACCGGCTCGTCGGGGGGGAGCTGGCCGGTGTGGACCGCCCGGGCCAGCGTGTCGCGCCACGCGCCCTGCACCTGGTCGAGCACCCCGCGCACCACCGCGTGCATCTCGGGATCGTGGCCGAGCTCGATCATCGTGTTGAGCACGAAGCACCCGAGCCGCTCGGGGTCGTCGACCACCACGTCGCGCAGGCCGCGGAACACCGCCCGCACCGCCCGCACCGGGTCGTCGTCGTCGCGCAGCGGCACCAGCCACGCGCTGGCCACCGCGCCGAGGTACCGGTCGAGCGCCGCGAGGTACAGCCCCCGCTTGTCGGTCCACCGCGCGTACAGGCTGTACCGCGGCACCCCCGTCGCGGCGACCAGCTCGTCGATCGAGGTCGCGGCCCACCCGCGGCGCCAGAACAGGTGCAACGCGGCGTCGAGCGCCTGGTCGGGGTCGAAGCTCGGGGGGCGGGCCATTCAGAACATCCATTCTGGAATGAACGTTCTGTAACTCGGTCGGGGCGCACCGGGGAGAGCGGTTGCGACACAGCTGCGACACAGGCCCAGCGCGCACCGGGTCAAGCTGTCCCCGAGGCCACGGTGGCCTCTCGGGGGAAACATGAGCTCGTTGTTACTGTTTGCGCTGCCGGCGGCGGCGCAGTCGAACTACCTGGTGATCATCGCCGACGACCTCGGGACAGATAAGATCTCCGCGTACTACACTGATTTTTCAGCGTACACCGGAGCCCACCTGCCGGTGACGCCGGAGATCGACACCCTGGCGTCCCAAGGGGCGCGGTTCAGCCGCGCGTGGGCCAACCCGTCGTGCTCGCCGACCCGGGCGTCGCTGCAGACCGGCGTGTACGCGTTCCGCCACGGCATCGGAGCGGCGCTCGAGGACGTCGACGCCGGCCTCGTCCCCACCGACTGGACCGGCCAGCTCCTCGGGCAGCTGTTCGCCCACGCCGGGTTCGCGACCGGGTACTTCGGCAAGTGGCACGTGGGCACCAAAGACGCCGGCGGCACCGGGCTGCCGAACGAGCTCGAGCTCACCGACGAACCCCACCCGGTGCGGCTCGGGTACCAGCGGTTCCACGGCACGATCACCGGCGAGATGAACCCAAACTACTTCGACTGGCCGCTGGTGGACTGGGCGGACGGCGCGGGGACGTTCGACGCCGCGCCCGGGGTGCACTCGTTGATCGACACCACCGACGCCGCGTCGACGTGGATCGGCGAGGTGGCAGCCGAGGATGAGCCGTGGCTCGCGGTGGTCGCGTACCACGCGCCCCACTCGCCGAACGGCGACGAGGGGTGGCGACCGGGCGACCTCGCGGCCGAGTGTGTGATCACCGAGCCGTGCCTGGTCAGCGGCACCTGCGCGACCACCCCGGGGGTGAAGAACGACGAGGAGGACCTCGCGGTGTACCGCACCCTGGTGGAGTGCCTCGACGCCGAGGTCGGCCGGCTGCTAGACCAGATCGGCCCCGACGAGCTCGACGACACGATCGTGGTGTTCATGGGCGACAACGGCACCCCATCCGACGTGCAGGAGGGAGTGTTCCTCGCCAACGGGGGGAAGGGCACGGTGATGGAGGGCGGGATCCGCGTCCCGCTGGTGATCGCCGACGGCGGCGTCCGCACCGGCGAGCTCACGCCGGACATCCCCGCCGGGCTGGTGATCACCGACCCGGTGCTGACGGTGGACCTACACGCCACGCTCACCCACCACGCCGGGATCACGGTGACCCCCGAGACCGACTCGCACACGCTGCACCCGTGCCTCACGACCGGCGCGTGTGGGTGGGGGAACAAGTTCCGTTACACCGAGAAAT
Organism: Myxococcota bacterium; assembly: GCA_040080105.1. GTDB lineage: Bacteria > Myxococcota_A > UBA796 > UBA796 > JACKER01. The sequence goes on along the minus strand of JBEBJC010000165.1, from coordinate 5,371 downwards.
TCGACGTGGCCAAACCGGACAGCCACATCGCCGCGGTCGGGTGGGGCACGGACAAGATGCAGGTTTCGATGGACGACGGGTGCTTGCTGCCGGCGTTCTACTTCACCTCCGGCACATCGCTCGACCTACCCATGGTCTTGGGCTCCGCCGTTCGCAAGGACCGGCTGAAGAACCACTTCCTGGGGTTGCACGCGAGTGACCCGAGCTCGTGGGCGTACGGGCTGTCGTTCTGCGAGTGACGGGCTGGTCCTGCGGAATCAACCGGCGCCGGTGACCGTGAGCACCGGCGCCCGGGGCCCCGCGGACGGACCTCGGACCCGCGCCAGCATCCACGCCGCCACGTCGGACCGGGAGATCGTGGCCCGACCGTTCAGCGCCGGGTCTTCGCGCACCGCGCCGGTCGCCGGGCCATCGGTGAGCCCGGTGGGCCGCGGGCAGCACCAGTCGAGCCCGCTGCTCGCGAGCAGCGCCTCCATCTTCTCGAGCTCGGCGTACGCGGTCCGGAGCGCGGTCGCGCGGATCAGCGCGCGGAACACCCACGGCATGGCCGCCAGGCTGTCCCCGACGCCCCCTGCGCTGATCGCGACGATCCGGCCCACCCCCTCCGCCTTCATCGCCGACAGCACCACCGGCACACAGCGCGAGAGCACGGTCGGATCCTCGGGACCCGCCCATGGGGCCAGCGACGGGAGCTTCAATCCCAGCGCCGACAACACCCCGTCGGCCCCGCGGAACGCCTCGCGCAGGAACCGCTCGTCGTCGAGTGAACCGCGGCGGACCTCGACCCCGTCGGGCACGGTCAGCGCCGAGCGCTCCCGCCCCACCGCCACCACCGTGTGGCCGGCCGCGCTCGCCTGTCGGACCAGCTCCTGCCCACACCCGCCGGACGCCCCGAGAACCACCAGCCTCATCTCGATCTCCCCTGCGCTCGGCCCCGTATCAGGGCGCGGTGAACAGGCACCGGGTCGCGGGCTGGTACACGTCGAGCAGGACGTGCAGGTAGTAGGTCGCCCCCGAGGTCAGCGCGGGGGCCGGACCGTCTTGTGGGAACGCCACCCACGAACCGACCGGCGCCTCCCCGTACCGCAGTCCCGAGGGGATCGGGTCGGCGGTGGGGTCCACGTCGAGGCGCCACACCGTGCCCACCGGCAGGTCGAGGTTCGGCGGAACCCCCGGCGACTGGCTGTCCGCCTCGAGCACGTACACGTACCGCGCCGGACCGCCGGTCCAGGTGATCGTCCCGTCCGCCGCGATCCCCTCGCCGCCCTCACACGCCTGCGGCTCGTAGAACAGCTGGTCGTACAACACGCCGCCGAACGGAGGGGTCGAGGCGAAGTCCTCGCGGCCGAGGCCCCGCCGGCCGAGCTCACCCTCGAGGAACGCCACCATCCGCGAGACGTCCGAGGTCGGCAGGCCGGTGGTCCACCGGTCGAACCCGTTGTTGTCCTCGGGCTCGAACGCGCCGAACGCGGTCGAGTCCACCCAGCCGGCGAGCATCGCGAGGCCGTCGTCGTCGACCGTGTCGAGCCAGATCGGCTCGGCCTCGAGGGTCCAACCGCTCGCGCCGTCGGGCGCCAACCCGCTGTGGCAGCACACACACGCGGACGACTCCACTTGTGCGGTCACCCAACCGAACTCGGCGAGCCACGCCGGATCCGACAGGCGCGGGTCGTCGGGCGCGGTGTCCGCGGTCACCGTGTACGGGTAGTACGGGCGCTGGCGGAACACGGGTTCACACGAGGCGTAGTCGGCGTACCGCCGGCCGGGCTCGGTCGAGGCCGAGATCGCTTCCCAGGTGCAGACCTGCCCCTCCGGGCCGCTCCCAGGGGGCTCTCCCGCGATGGGCTCGACGCAGACCCGTTCGAACGGGACGAACGCGCTCTCGGGAGGCACGCCGCCCGACTCGGTCGAGCAAACGTCGGACGGGACGAACTCCCCCCCGGAGAAGCCGCAGCCGAGCTCGGCCCCGGCGCACGAGTCGGGATCGTCGCCCCAGAACACGGTGACCGTCTCGAGCGGGCCGCCGCCGTCCACCCGGCACTCCCCGACGAACGCGTCGCGCTCGCACGTCACCCCGGGCTCGAACAGCCCAGGGGCGCCGCCGGGCACCGGCGAGGCGCAGTCGGCCTCCGCCTCCGCCGCGACCCACCCGTCCCCCACGTACTCCTTGCACTCGTCGCTGCGGGAGAACGGGTTGGTGTACACACACCGGCCGAGCCACTCGGCAGGCGCGGTCGGCTCGGCGGGCGTGGCGGGCTCGGACGGACCACCACACCCGATCGTCAGGGCCGAAAGTGGCAACAGCAGGCTGTTCATCGGAGCTCCCGGTCGGACCTACGGGTCGTAACCGGTTGCGCATGGTTTGCACACTGTTGCACACGCTTCGCCCGTCAGGCTAGGCAAGCTCGTCGAGGAGCCCGTCGAGCACCCGGTGGAGCTGCGCCCGCCGCCCCGAGCGGTGGTCGGTGACGGTGCCGTCCTGGTGGCGGTAGGTGCGGACCTTGTCGCCGCGCTGGCCCGAGCCGACCTGGCTCCGGCGGGCCCGGTTCCGCTCGAGGTCCGCCGTCACCCGTTCGTTCTCGCGCAGCCGGGCGCGCAGGATCGCGAGCGCGGTCTGGCGGTTCTGGTGTTGGCTGCGCTCGCTCTCACACCGCACCTGCAGCCCAGTCGGCACGTGGGTCAGTTGGACCGCGGAGTCGGTCTTCTGCAGGTGTTGCCCGCCGCTGCCCGAGGCCCGGCAGGTCGTCCAGCGCAGATCGCGCTCGGACAACGTCAGCTCGGACGCCGTCGGCACCGACAACACCGCCACCGTCACGGTCGACGTGTGAACCCGTCCCCGCTTCTCCGTCGGTGGTACCCGCTGGTGGCGATGGCCCCCGGACTCTCGCTCGAACGCGGCGACGGCACCTACTCCCGTCGCGCGGAGCACCACGAGCCCCGGCCGCTCTTCGCCGAGCTCGATGTCAAAGGCCCCTCCGCGCCCCCATCGCCGCGTACATCGACCGCTGGATCGCGCACAACAGGCGGGCGTCTGCCCCACCCTCCGCCGCTCGGATCTCCACGACCACCGACTCCATCACACACCTCCACCCTTCCCTTGCACCGGCGGGAACGGGGGGGCAACCTACACGAGCCCGTATTGGTCCTTGAGCGAGAGGTACACCACGTTCGACACCGAGCGGATCACCGCGCCGCGCGCGGCGACCCACGCTCCGTACGCCGACGCCGACTCACTCTTCTCGATGATCCCGACGATCGCGTACGGTACGCGCTCGCCGCCCGGCGTGCGCGCCACCAGGATCCCGAAGTCCCCACACAGCCGCGCGGTGGTCCCGGTCTTGTCCATCACCTCGGTGCCCTCGGGGATCGCCGGGGCGCCGTCGAACAGCCGGTCGCGGCCCGGCAGCGCCATCAGCCGCCGGAGCTCGTCGCTGTTCGGCAGCTCCCGGCGCCACAACGCGCGGCTGAACCGCACGTAGTCCCGCGCCGAGCTGCGGTTCCGGTAGGTGCGGCCGTTGGCCGGGATCTCCTCGGAGATCGTGGTCTCGCGCAGCAGGTGGCCGTAGTGTCGGGTCAAGATCGACTGGACCGCGCCGGGGCCCCCGAGGGTGTTCATCGCCCAGTTCGTCGCCGCGTTGTTCGAGTCGCGGATCATCGCCTCGAGCTTCCCGCGGCTCAGGGCGCCGTACACGATGTGGCCTTCCGCCACCCGGTGCAGGAACGCGAGCGCGACGTACGGCTTGACCATGCTCGCGCACTGCAGCGGACGATCGGCGTTGATCGCGGCCCACGTGCGGTCGTCGTGCAACGTCTGCACGTACCACGAGGTGGTCTCGTCCGGCGCGATCCGCCCCTCGTGGCGGAGCTGCTGCACATACCGGTTGATCGCGTCCCGCAGCGCGGTGTCGCTGGTCGCCGGCAGGTCGAGCGGGTCCGCGGCGACGGCCGGCGCGGCGTTGGTCCACCCGGGGTCGAAGTACCGGTCGGGGACCGCGACCGCGGGGATCCCGTGCGCGGCGAGCAGCGCGGTGTGCAGCGCCGCGACGAGCTCGGCGTCGACCGGGTCGCCGTACCGCTCGCACCGCACCTCCCACCGGCCGCCGCCGCCGACCAGCGCGAGCGCCGCGGCCACCTCGGCTCCCAGCGCCTGCCCGACCCGGTCACGGCGGGCCTCGGCGTCGGCTCGGCTCACGAGCGCGCCGTACGACACGTGGTGCGCGATCGCGGCGTCGCCGTCGGGCATCGCGGCAGCGAGCACGTCGTGGCCCCCGAGGGCGGCCACCAGCTGCTCGTTCCGTCCCGCGGCCAGCGTCTGCACCGCGGCGCGGTCGGGGCCCGGCGCGGCGTCGATCAGGCCCCACTGACCAGCGCGGTTGCGCGCGACCACCAGCCCGGCCCCGAGCTCGCGGCCGAGCACCCCCGACACCGCGCGACGGTGCTCGATCACCCGCGCGAGCGTGCGCGACCACAGGTACGACACGCGCCAGGTCGGGGCGGCGGCGAGCGCGAGCCCGGGGGCGGCAGCGGAGAGGAACATCCCCGCACCGGCACCGAGGAGTTGGCGACGAGTCGGCATCGGAGCTCCAGCGAGGACGGGACGACCCGACCTCCGAAACCCTTCAGCGCAAGTTCGTCGTCCCGCGACCCGACGGGATACCGGAGCAGCCGTGTATGCCGGGTTCCTCGATCTGACGCTCCCGCTGTGGTGGACGGTCGACGACGCGCTGCCGCCCGCGCTCACCGATCGGTACGCCCACCGGATGATCACCGCGACCGACGCCGAGCCGGGCCTGATCTCCGGCGGGGTGTACGATCCGGTGCGGCGGAACAACACCCGGGTGATGTGGGACGACGCGAGCGAGGCCGACGGGCTGCTCGAGCGGGTGCGCGACCACGTGCCGACCGAGATGTCCGGACGCCACCTCGCAGGAGCGAACCCGAGGCTGCGGCTGTACCGGTACACCGCCGGGCAGCGGCACTCGGCGCACTGGGACACGATCGTGACCCTCCCCGACGGCCGGAGGAGCCAGCTGACGCTGGTGGTCTACCTGAACGACGGGTTCGAGGGCGGCGAGACCGAGTTCCCGGAGCTCGGCGAGGTCGTGGCGCCCCGACGGGGACGGGCGCTGCTGTTCCAGCACCGGGTATTACACAGGGCGTCGGAGGTGCGCTCCGGCGAGAAGGTCGTGCTCCGCACCGACGTTCTGTACCGCTGACCCGAACCGAACCGCGCCTTCCGCACACGGCCCAGGTGGAGGTGGTCGGATGAGGTCCGTCCTGTGGCTGTGCGCCCTGGTGGGTTGTACGAACGAGACTCGGTTCCATGGGGTCGCCCCGGCGCCGGTGGGGCCTGCGTCCGCGGGCTCCGAAC
>JBEBJC010001155.1:0-2612 GCA_040080105.1 Myxococcota bacterium | reverse complement strand
GCTCAGGCGCCGGCAGCTCACCGCTCGTCCACCACACTGCGGCGGTGAGCGCCAGCGCGACCGCGGCGAGCGTCGCGAGCGCACCCCACGCGCGACGCTGGCGCACTGGCTCGTCCACCTGCGGGGCGACCCCCGCCGGCGCGAGCAACAACACCTGGGCGAGCTCGGCCGAGAACGCCTCCGCCGACGGGTGGCGCGCCTCGGGGTCGTGGCGGGTCGCCCGGTACAACGTCGCGCGCAGCGGCTCGGGGACGGCGAGCCACCGAGAGGAGTCGCGCGGCGCGGTGAACAGGTCGATCGGGTTGTCGCCGGTGACCAGCGCGTACAGCGTCGAGCCCGCGGCGTACAGATCGGCCGCCGGGCCGACCGAGCGCGCGTCCAGCCGCTGCTCGGGCGGCATGTACGCGAACGAGCCCATCGACGAGCCGGCGCGGGTCCGCCGGCTGTCGTCGCCGATCAGCAGGGCGATGCCGAAGTCCGACAACATCACCCGGCCGTCGGCGTCGAGCAGCAGGTTCAGCGGCTTCACGTCGCGGTGCACGATCCCGGCCCGGTGGGCGGTCCCGAGCGCGTCGAGCACCCCGATCATCGCCCGCACCGCCGACTCGACCGGCATCGGCCCGTCGCGATCGAGGCGCTCCTGGAGCGAGCCTCCCTCACACAGCTGCATCACCACGTAGTCGAGCTGTTGGTCGTGGCCCACGTCCACCACGTGCAGCAGGTGGGGGTGCGCGAGCCGCGCCATCACGTGCGCCTCTTGGCGCAGGCGGCGCAGCAACGTCGACCGCTGGGCCGAGGGATCGCCCCCGAGCACCTTCACCGCGCGGTCCACCCCGAGCATCAGGTCGCGCGCCCGGTACACCGTGGCCTGCGCGCCGCTGCCCAGCACCTGCCCGAGCTGGTACCTACCCCCCAAGACCACGGACGGCGGGCGCAGGACCTGGGGCGGCGGCGCGTCCTCCTGCGGGGCGTCCGGGACCACCAGCGTCGGGCGGTTCATCTCGGGACGACGTTCGGTCACGGTCAGCTCCGACATCCCCGCCAGCCTAGGTCCACCCGTCGCCCCGGGCCCTTACTTCCAGGTGTCGTTCCCTCGGACGGGGGATAAACCCCCGCGATGTGGTGGTCCTGGCTCGCGTGTACCGGCCCTCCCGGGCCGCCGTCCGACCCGCTCCCGCTGAAGGTGTCGCTCGACCCCGAGCAGGTGTGGTCGGCGGTGGACGTGGCCGTCGACCAACACCACGCCACCGTGGTCGCGCTGCCAGGGGCGGCGGGGGCGGCGGTGAGCTGGACCGACGGCCAGATGTGGGAGTCCCACGTGTCGCGCCTGCTCCCGCTCGACCCGCACGGGGCGGCGATCGGCCAGGCCCTGGTGCTGGACGGCGGCGGGGTGGCGGCGAAGCCGGACATCGACGTGGACCGGCGCGGCCGGCTGGTGGTGGCGTACCAGTCCGACCTCGGGATCGAGCTCGAGCGGGTCGACCTCGACCCGCACGGGTCCGAGCGGGTCACCCTCCCCGGCGGGTACGCCGTCGCCGAGGGGAACAACTCGGTCGACGTGGCGGTGACCTCGGGCGGGACCACCCTGCTCGTGTGGTACGAGCAGGACACCCCGATCGGGCGGTACCACACCGGCGCGGTCGACGCGGCGCTGTCGCCGTCGTACCTCCTGCCGGAGACGTTGTGGGAGGTCGACGACTCGGGCGCCGCGACGCCCGACATCGAGGTCGACGCCCACGATCGGATCAGCCTCGCGTGGGTCGACCAGCACTTCCGCTCCGACACCGGCGGCGGTGAGCCGGACCGCCTGATGCTCGACCAGTGGGGCGCCGACGGCGCGCCGCGGTGGTCGATCGAGCTCGACCGCACCACCGGGCTCGCCGGTCCGCGCCGGGCCACGGTGAGCAGCGACCCGGACGGCCGCCTCGCGGTCGGCTGGCGCAAGCGGGCCGAGGACATCCCCACCCCGTCCACCGCCCGGATCGGGTTCGTCGACGTCGACGGCCGCTGGCTGCGCGAGCCGTTCGAGCCGCTCGAGGGGAACACCGACGACATCGTGGTCGCGATGGTCGGCTCCACCGCGGTGTGGGTGGTGTGGACGAGTGAGCCCGATCCGGTCGAAGGCCTCGGCACGATCACCGGCGGCCTGCTGGCGTTCCCGAGCGGCGAGTGGCTCGACGGGCCGATGATCCTGTCCGACGGCGCGACCGCGAGCCGCCCTCACACCGATGTGGCGCGGATCACCGACGGCGAGTGGCGGGTGGTGGTCAGCTGGGAGCAGGACGGGGCGGACTGGGTCCGCCTCGTGCGCGGCCGGGTGGGCGTGATCAGCGCGCGGTGAGCCACGCGTCCACCGTACGCGCGACCCCGTGGTGCGCGCGGGCCCACCCGAACGCCGCGGGACCCGGATCGGTGGCGAGGAACCCGCGGATCTCGCGCACGCAGCGGGCGGGGTCGTCGGGGTCCGACACCACCAGCCCGGGGCCGACCGCCTCGGGGACGCCGCCGGTGGCGCACCCGACGGCCGGCACCCCGTGGGCCATCGCCTCCACCAGGGTGAACCCGAACCCCTCGGCGCCGGTCCCGTCGCGGTCGACCCGCGGGACCAACGC
>JBEBJC010001154.1:0-2664 GCA_040080105.1 Myxococcota bacterium | reverse complement strand
GGCCGTCGGGTGCGCCGCCGAGCCTCACGAGGGGATCCAGATCGGCGGCGAGGGCGAGGCGGACGACCCGTGTGGGCGGCCGACCGTCCGCGACGTCGGCTGGACCGACGCCGTGCTCGAGGGGCGCAGCGCGGCCGACGCGATGGCCACGTTCGGCGGCCCGTTCACCTACACCGCGCAGTGGTTCGACGGTCGGTCGGCCCCGGTGACGGTGGCGCTCACCGCCGACGTCGACGCCGCCGAGCTCACCGAGTACCCGCACCCCGAGTGGTGCGAGAGCACGCTCGAGTGGCCGGTCACCGTGGCCCTCACCTCGGCCGACGGGGCGCTCGACGAGCGGTGGGCGTGGACCGTGTCGTACTCCCACCCGACCGATCTGCTCGACGTGGCCGGCCAGGTCCCGGTGGCCGACCTCCGCGGCACCCTCGATCCCGCCGCGATCGACCCCGGGGCGCCCGAGCTGGTGGTGCAGATCCGCCTCGGCGCCCAGGGCGAGCGGGGGATCGTGCGCCTCCCCGACCCCGCTGCGACCGAAGTTCAGTACGACGACACCGTGGTGTGTGGCTGGGATGTGCCTCCGCAAACCTACCCCTGATTCGCACACAGGTAGGACACCACCGGGCTACGGAATGTGCGATTCGGGGGTGGTCCACGCCTCGCCCACCGAGCACACTGGGGGTGGGGCTACGGAGGTCCACATGCAAGTACCGAACTCGATCCTCGCCGCGTGCCTGCTCGGCGCAACGGGCTGTCTGACCCCCTCGGGGCCGACGCCCACCGACAGCGGAGCCGACAGCGGCACCGACAGCGGCACCACCCCCGTGGTCCCGACCGAGCTGCCGCTGCTCGCCGGGTGCCTCGCGCCCGCCGGCGGGTTCGCCGACGAAGACTACTGGATGCCCGACGACGACGGCCAGATGCGGGCCTCGTGGGCGGTCGAGGGGACGATCGGCGAAGTGGGCGTCGGCCGACCGCCGGACGGCTGCTTCGACCACGCGATCCTCGGCAGCCCCGGGTTCGGCGACACCCAGGACGCGCACGCCACCTGGTTCCGGATCGACACCGACGCCGGGAGCACCACGGTGGGGGTGATGGGGGACGGGTTCACCCCACCGTGGGCGGTCGGCGACCCGGTCGCGGTCGCGCTCGACCTGTACATGAGCGCGTTCGAGTGGCCGCTCGTCGGTCGGATGGCGATCGGCGTGGACCCGTCCGCGCCGCAGTTCGAGCTGTTCGACGACGTGTCGGCCGACGGGCCCGGTGTGACCGACCCGGCCGGCCGGTGGTCGTTCGCCCCGGGGCCGGTGCAGTCGACCGAAACCACCGAGTGCGGCGACGTGGCCCACCGCGCGCTCGTGGTCGGGCTCGACGGCGAGACGGCGACGCTCGACTACGGCGCCACCGGAGCGCTCGCGGGCCGGGTGGTGGTGAACAGCGGCGTCGACGAGGTGGTGGGCTCCACGTCGTGCCTCGACTGGAACCCCGGGCGGGTCCGCGTGGGGTCGTGGCCCGCGCCGTGACCGAGCCGGGCTCCGGCCCCAACCCTCTCCCCGGTGGGGAGAGGGGGCCGGCTGGAGCCGGGGTGAAGCACGTTTTTCCCCTCGGGGGCGAGTGAACCGCCGTGATAGGGCCTGGCGTGGACCCACACCGTCGGGACATCCTGCTCCTCGCCGCCGCACGTGCGATCTCCACCGCGGGCGGATCGGCGGCGTACGTGGCGCTGTCCTACACGCTGTACGCCGAGACCGGATCGGCGCGCTGGGTCGGCGCGGCGCTCCTCGCCAACGTGGCGGCGACGGTGGTGGTGTCCCCCCTGGCCGGCGCGCTCGGCGATCGGGTCGACCGGCGCGCGGTGATGATCGGCTCCGACCTGTCGTCGGCCGCCGTGTTCCTCGCGATGGCGGCGTCGTCGTCGTCGCCGCTCGGCCTGGTGCTCCTGTTCGGGCTGTCGGCCGTCACCGAGGCCCCGTTCGAGCCGGCGGTCGGCGCAGCGGTGCCGAACCTCGTGTCGGAGGCGGACCGCGGCTGGGCGAACGGAGTGGTGGCGAGCGCGCGCTCGGTCGGGTGGCTCTGCGGGCCGGTGTTGGGTGGGCTGGCCGTCGCCGCGCTGGGGCCGACCGCCGCGCTGCTGGCGAACGCGGCGTCGTTCGGGATCTCGGCCGCGATCCTGGCGACCTTCCGCCAGCCGTTCCAGGCCGAGCGCGAGGGGCCGGGCGGCGGTGCGTGGGACGGCTTGCGGGTGGCGTTCGCGGACCGCGCGATCGGCGCGGTGGTGCTGTGCGCCGCCGCGACCACCCTCGGCTGGGGGCTGGTGAACCTGGCCGGCGCGCCGCTGGCGGCCGAGCTCGGGGTGGGTCCGCAAGGCTTCGGCGCCCTGGAGACCGCGCTCGGGCTGGGCGTGCTCCTCGGCGCCATGCAGGCCGGCCGCGCGCTCCGGAGCGGCGAGCGGACGGCCCTGGTCGGCGGGGTGACGCTCGGCTCGGTGGGGCTCGGGTTCGCGGTGTTGTTCCCCAGCTTCATCGGGGTGGCGGCGGGCTTCGTGGTGGGGAGCGCCGCCCGGGCGATCGCGGACTGGCTTCGGGCCGATCCCACGGCAAGCGCCGATGCGGACGTCGTGATCCTGGGCGATCTCAACGCCTACGCCAAAGAGGACCCGGTCAGGAC
>JBEBJC010001153.1:0-2664 GCA_040080105.1 Myxococcota bacterium | reverse complement strand
GCTGCTCGAGGTGCTGCAGCGCCTCACCCATCTCACCGACGTCACGCCGATCGTGGTGATGTCGGGGCACGCCACCATCAGCACCGCCGTCGAAGCGACCCGCCTCGGCGCTTTCGACTTCGTGGAGAAGCCGCTCGAGACCGAGCGGGTGCTGGTGCTGGACGGGGACCCGGCGGTGCGTCGGGGCGTCACCCGCGCGCTCGCCTCGCTCGGGTACCGCGTCGAGTCGATGGATCCGGCTCGACTCGAGCGTTCGGCGGTGGAGGCGCTGGCAGCGCTCCATCCGCAGGTGGAGCTGGTGGTGCTCGACCGCAGCGGCCGGGCAGGGGAGCAGCTGTACGAGGGGGTGCGCGCGGCGTTGCCCGGGGCGCCGATCGTCGACACGGGCGGAGACACGGCCGATCCCGGTCGGCTCAGGAAGCCGTTCACCCCGTCCGAGCTCGCGTGGGCGGCGAGGCGCGCGCTCGACGCTCGTACCCCGAGCGGCGGCGGCGGCGATCGGGCATAGTGCCCCGACGGAGGGACCGTGTGGTCGTGGTGGTTGGCGTGTCACCCCGGCACGGCAGAGGTCGAGCGCGACTTCTGCAGGGATCGGGCGGCAGGGGCGTACTGCGACGGCGACACCGCGGTCCGGTGTGACGCGGGCGGCGCGGTGGCCGACTCGTTCGTGTGCGGCGACGGCCAGGCATGCGGAGACGGGGAGTGCCTGTCCTGTGGGCTCTCGGCCGACGCCGAAACCTTGGTGCTCGAGGCCGACCCGGACGGGCACCCGGCGCGCTGGCGGACGCTGACCGTGGCGGGCTCGGCGGCCGAGGTCAGCGCCGACGGCCCGATCCAGGTCCGACGCGCCGACGGCAGTCCGGCCCCGGACGCATCGGACGAGACCCTGACCTTGTTCGCCACCGCGACCGGGGCGGGGCGGGTCACGCTGACCCCGCCGCCCGCGTGTGACGCCCCGACGGTCGAGGTGCCGATCTCGGCCGTGGCGCCCGCGCCGATCGGCGTCGGGGCGCTCGACGCGGCGCCATGGATCCATCGGTACCAGGTGTTCACCCCCGGAGAGTCCGTCCTCGGGTGGATCGACCCGGCGCGGTACTCGGATCGCGCCGGCGCCGACGCAGACCTGTACGTGCTCCCCCACCGCACCGCCGACCAGTGGGCGCTCGACCCCGACCTGTCCGACGCGGTGGCGGGTCCCGTGTCGATCGCCGTGGGCGACGACGCCGCGCCGCTGTGGGATCCGCCCGCGGGCGCGGACTGGTTCACCTCGTACGACGTGGTGGCCGACTTCGGCGGCGACGGGCGCCTCGATCCGGGAGACCTGCTCGACGGGCTCGGGGAGGCGGCGTTCGCGGTGGTGGGTGATCCCTCTGCCCCCGGGCCGTACACGCCCCAGTCCACGACCTTGTCGGTCGACTACCTGCACACGATGCGGATTTACTACCCGTCCGAGCTCGACGAGCTCGATCCGATGCCGGTGGTGGTGATGAGCCACGGCAACGGCCACGACTACACCTGGTACGACTACCTGGGCGAGCACCTCGCGAGCCACGGGTACGTGATGATCGCGCACCGGAACAACACCGGGCCGGGGGTGCTGACCGCCGCGGCCACCACCCGGGAGAACACCGACGTGTTCCTCGGCGCCGTCCCGACCGCCGGCGACGGAGTGCTGGACGGCGAGATCGACCCACACGCGCTCGCGTGGATCGGGCACTCCCGCGGCGGGGAAGGGGTGGTGATCGCGTACCACCAGCTGGTGCAGGGGCAGTTCGAGCCGGAGACGTTCGACGCGTCCGATGTGCGCCTGGTGAGCTCGATCGCGCCCACGGTGTTCGAAGACCCCCGGCAGACCGTGAACCCGGGCGAGGTCGTGTACCACCTGATGGCGGGCTCGTCCGACGGCGACGTGACCGGGGGGGTGGACACCCCCGTGGTCCAGTACTTCCGCATCCTGCAGAACAGCGTGGGGTGGTCGGCGGTCACCTACGTACACGGGGCCGACCACAACGACTTCAATTGCTGCGGGTTCGACGACGGCGGGTGGACCACCGGCCCCGGGCCGCAGCTCGACCGCGCGGTGGTGCAACGCACCGCGAAGGCGTACTACCTCGTCCTGCTGGAAGCCACGTTCCGCGGGAAGAGCGATCTTTACGAGTACTTCAGCCGCCCGCCAGCCCAGCTGAGCCCGGACCCGTCGGTGGTACTGGCCACTCAGGTCAAGCGCGCCCTGGCCCAGGGCAAGTGGGTGATCGACGACTTCCAGACCCACCCCGAGCTCGATCGGTCCTCGTCCGGAGAGGCGGTGACCGGCACGGTCTCGTTGTGGGCCGAGGGGGCACTCGACGATCGGAACGGGCAGCTCACGGCCGATCCGGGCGACGTGATGAACGGGATGACCGGCTCGGACGGGGACACCGACCCTGCGCGCGGGATGGTGGTCGAGTGGTCGGACGGGGACGACCTTCTGCTGGACTTCGCCCTGCCGGCGGACCACCGGGACCTCACCGACGTCGCGGGCCTGTCGCTCCGGGCGTGCCAGGCGACCCGCGCCGCGGCCACCGTCGCGCTCGGCGGACCCCTGAGCTTCGGGGTGGGCCTGGTCGACGGCTCGGGCGCCGTGGTCGAGATCGATCACCGCCCGTACGGCACGTTGCCCGAGCC
>JBEBJC010001152.1:0-2665 GCA_040080105.1 Myxococcota bacterium | reverse complement strand
CGACCATCCGCTCGAGCTCCGGAGCCTTCACCCCCTCCGGCACGACCACCGGCTCGACCGGCGGCGGCGGCTCGGCCGCGGGCTCTGCGGCAGGCCGTTCCCCGTGGGGGTCGACCGCCCCCGGGCGCTCGGGGGGTTGGGCGCGCAGGGCGCGAGGATCCGGTGCGTCCCACGGATCGCCGCCCACGACCGGCTTGGATGGTTCCGAGCTCACCGACACCCCGTAACCGACCGCGGACCGAGCGACGCCACTCACATCGAGGCGAGCGTGCGGCCGGTCTCGGGGTCGATCATCACCAGGGTGCCGCCCTCGCCGAGCACCGCGATCACCCCGGGCGCCACCCTGAGCTCCGCGATGTCCTCCGGTCCCGGCATCGGAGCGGGCTCGTCCGACGCGTCGGCGCCGAACGACGCCTGCCACAGCTGCGTCGCCTGCGCGCCGTCGCGGCCGCGATCGACCCACACGACCCGCGCGATCCCGGACGCGTCGGCGTCGAGCGCGCCGACAGCGGTGACCACCGCGTTGCGACCGAGCAGCTCCTCCTTCGGGGCGTGCCGCCGACCGATGCGCGACGCGCGCATCCCGCCCGGGGTCTGCCCGAGGCGTTTCACCGCCCACCACGCGAGGATCTCGTCGCCGAGCTGCAGGGCGGCGGCGAGGTGCCCGGGGAACCCGTCCGGGCTGCGGCGGGGCGGCTGCGGACCGTTCGGCCCGACCGCCATCACCACGCCGCCCTTACACGCGAGCACCGGGTGACCCGGCAAGAACCCGACGGCGGTGGAAACTGCGTCCGACCGGACGAGCTTCGGGTCGACCTCGGTGAGGTCGTGCACCACCAAGGTGGGTCCGCGCCGCGCGAGGCCGTACATCCGGAGCCGCGGCGGCCCGGTGCGCGCGGGCTCCAGCCGCAGCACCGGCGGGACCAGCGGGTCGTAGCCGAGCGGCGCCGAGCGCGCCGTACCGAGCGCGCCGTCGACGTCGAGCGGGAACACCACCAACGTGGCACCGTCGGCGCGGGTGCGGGTGACGACGACCTTGAACCCCTCGCCGGTCGCCACCACCTGATGGTCGAGGATCGCCTCCCCGGGGATCGGCACCACGCCGACCTTCCAGCCGCTCCCCGCCCACACGGCGAACCGCAGGACGGTGGGCTGAACCGGGGTCGCCGCCGGCGCGTCCGGGTCGGTGGTCTCGTCGGCGGGCGGTAGCTCCGGCTCGCCCTCGGGGTTCTCCCAGGTGAACGCGAGCACAGCGCCGGCGCGCGCGACCGACACGTCGCTCGGCACGAGCTCGGCCGACTCGTCGAACGCGACGCCGAACCCGGACAGCGACGAGGTCACCCCGGCGTCGAGCCCGAGCGCGGTCGGGTCGATGCCCGAGAGGTCGGCGTCGGCGAGGTCGGCCCCGGTGAGGTCCGCCTCGTCCAGGGTCGCGTCGGCCAGCACCGCTCCGCGGAGCACGGCGTTCGTGAGCTTCGCCCCGGTGAGGTTCGCCCGGGTCAGGTCGGCCGCCGCCAGGTCGGCGCCGGTGAGATCGGCCCCCGACAGGTTCGCTCCCTGGAGCTTCGCCCCTGCGAGGCGCGCCCCCACGAGCTTCGCGCCGCGGGCCTTCACCCCGGCCGCCGAGATCCCTTCGAGCCGCGCCCCCGAGAAGTCCGCCTCCTCGAGGATCGCGCCCCCGAGCTCGGCGTTGCGCAGATCGGCCTCGCGGAAGTCGGCGTTGCCGAGCTTCGCTTCGGAGAGGTCCGCGCCGGGCCACACCGACCCCTTCGCCTTCACCCCGCGCAGCCGCGCTTGGGCGAGCCGCACGCCGGCGCCGGTCGACCGCTCGAGGTTCGCGTCGGCGAAGTCGGCCTGGGCCAGGTCTGCGGCGGTGAGGTCCGCGCCGTCGAGCCACGCGTCCTTGAACCGCACCCGCAGGCCGAGCGCCTCCTTCAGCACCAGGCCCGAGCCGTCGATCCCGGCGAGGTTCGCCTTCATCAGGTTGGCGTCGGTGAGATCGGCCTCGGTGAGGTCACTCTTCTCCAGGTTCGCGTTCGACAGGTCCACCCCGCCGAGCTTGCGACCCGACAGATCGGCCGCGAACAGCTCGACCCGCGTGCGCTCGGTGCGCTGCGCGTTGAACCCCTCGACGTCTCCCTGCTCGAGCAGGGCCAACCACCGCTCCTCCTCCCCCACGCTCCCTCCGAGGGCGCCCCCGTAGCGCGCCGCTCACCTCCGGGCGACGCGGATCACCGCGATCGCCGCCGCGACGCCGACCACGACCCACGCCACCCGCTGGTAGGCGCCGAACCAGGCCGCGAGGGCGTACAGGTCCTGCCCGACCCACCAGCCCACGCCCCCGAGCAGCGCGTTCCACGCCACCGCCGACACGGTCGCCCAGCCGAGCACCGCGCGGGTCGACAGGCCGGCGATCCCGGCCGCGACGAAGAACGAGGCGCGCACGCCGGGGACGAACCGGTTCACCACCAGGAACACCGCGCCGTGCCGACGGAACCGGCCGACGAGGACCTCGACCCGGGCCTGGTTCGCCGGAGACAGCCGGTCGAGCCGCCCATCGGCGATCCACCGACCGAACGCGAGATCGACCGCCGCCCCCGCCACCGAGCCGGCGGTGGCCGCCACCGCTACCGGCGCCACCGGCCAGTCGTTCGCGCCCACGAGC
>JBEBJC010001151.1:0-2667 GCA_040080105.1 Myxococcota bacterium | reverse complement strand
CGGGTGGTGACCGCGTGGGCCGGGCCGCTCGCGGTGATCGCGTGGCAGGAGACCGACGACGACGGTCTGCCCGGGGTGGTGTTGTCGGGGGTCGACGGCGCGACCGGGGCGGTGGTGATCGATCGGTTGAAGGTGCACGACCCGGGGGGCGACCGGGACGAGCGGCCGTCGATCGCGGTGCGGCCGGTGGGCGAGGCGTACGAGGTGGTGGTCACCTGGGAGGCGGTCGAGGCGGGGACCCTCGCCGGGAAGGGGCTCCGCTCCCGGATCGTGACGCTCGAGCCGGAAGCCTAGGTGCTGCTTCCGCTGTCGCGCGCGCTGGCTCCGGGAGAAGCCGGGGGGAAGGCGACTCACCTCGGGCGCCTCGCGGCCGCGGGGCTGCCGGTGCCACCCGCGGTGGTGGTGCCGACGGCCGCGTTCCGCGACCACCTGTGGCGGTCGGGGCTGCTGCCGCTCGCCGAGGCGGTGGAGCGCGAGCCGGGGCTGGCGGCCGAGCTGCACGCGGCGCTCGGGGCTTCTGCGCCGTCGGCCGAGGCGGCGGCGGCGTGGGTCGCCGCGGCTCGCGGGCTCGGGGAGCGGGTCGCGGTGCGGTCGAGCGGGGTCGACGAGGACGGCGCGGAGCGCTCGTTCGCCGGGCAGCACCTCACCACCCTCGCCGTCGTCCCGGCCGACGTGCCTGCGGCGGTGCTCGCGGGGTGGCAGAGCCTGTACGACCCGCGCGCCCTCGCGTACCGCGGCGGGCGGGGTCCCCGGCCGGGCGCGCTCGCGGTGCTGATCCAGCGCCTGGTGGAGCCCGAGTGTGCCGGCGTGATGTTCACGGTGAACCCGACCAACGGCAGCTGGTCGGAGATGGTGGTCGAGGCGGTGTGGGGGCTCGGGGAGGGGCTGGTGTCGGGCCAGCTGCCGCCGCAGTACTTCCTGGTCCGCCGCCCGCGTCCGCTGCCGTTCCGGCTCGGGCGGGTGGCGGCGCGGGTCGCGCTGCACCGGGTCGACGAGGACCTGCCCGACCAGGGCGAGTGGTTCGTGGCGGGCGCGTCCGGGGTCGTGCGGGCGCCGCTGCCGGCGGCGTACCGGGGGCGGAAGACGCTGGACGGCAGCGCGCTGCGGGCGCTGTGCCGGCTCGGGCTGCAAGCCGAGAACGAGATGGGCGAGCCCGTCGACGTGGAGTGGGTGCGCGACCGGTCCGGGGCGCTGTTCCTGCTGCAGGCGCGCCCGATCACCACCCGCGCCGAGACCCGGCCCGCGACCGGCGCGTTGTGGACCCGGCGGTTCTTGGGCGAGCGGTGGCCCGAGCCCGCCACCCCGCTCGGGTGGTCGATCCTCGAGCCGGTGCTCGCGTGGCTCGTGTCGTACCCCGAGACCCAAGACAGGCTCGGCGGAGGGCCCCCGTTCAAGCTCGTGAACGGCCGGCCGTACGTCAACGCCACCGTGTTCCGCCACCTCGCGTTCAAGATCCCGGGTGCGCCGCCCCCGCGGTTCATGCTCGACCTGGTCCCGCCCGACGAGGAGCGGCGGTGGCGCCAGCGGTTCGGGGTGGCGCCCGACCTCGGCGTGTACGCGTCGATCCTGCGCACCACCCTGTCCGAGCGGCGGTGGGAGCGGTTCCGGTGGAACCCGTTCACCAACCACCTCGAGTGGGAGCGGTTCGAGACCCGGCTGCGGGCGGCGTTGCCTTCACTGCGGCCGCCCGCCGGGGCGTCGATCGCCACCCAGGTCGAACGGGTGGACACCCACGTGCAGTGGATCCGGGAGTACGCCGGGATCCACGTGTGCTCGTTGCTGTTCGCGAACCTCGCGTTCCAGCTGCTCGAGGGGGCGCTGTCGGCGTGGATCCCCGAGCGCCGCACCGAGCTGCGCGAGGCGCTGGCGGTGTGCCCACCGGGGAACCTCACCCTCGAGACGAACGCTGCGCTGCACGCGCTGGCGGCGCGGGCGACCGAGGCCGATCTCGCGGCGCTCGAGCGGGGCGCGGCGCTGTCCGACGGGTTCGCCCACGCGCTCGACACGTTCCTCGAGCGGTTCGGTCACCGGTCGGAGGCGAGCTGGGAGCTGATGAGCCCCCGGTGGCGATCGGAGCCCGCCCGCCTCGCGCCGCTGCTGCGCTCGCAGCGGCAGGGGGGCGAGGCGCCCGCCACCCGCGCCGACCGGCAGGAGCAGCGGTACGCCGCCGCGATGGTCGAGGTGCGCGAGCACCTGTCCGGTCCCCGCCTGGCGCTGATCGAGCTGTGTGTGCACTACGCGCGGCGGTACCTGCTGCTGCGCGAGAACCAGCGGTTCTGGTTCGATCACCTGCTCGGGTCCCTCCAGGACGTGCTGCTCGGGCTCGGCGCCGCCGCGGTCGACCGGGGGGTGTTGGCGCGTCCGGCCGACGCGTCGTTGCTCACCTGGCCCGAGCTGCAGCGGGCGGTCGCGGGCGACCGATCGCTCACCGCGGTGGTCGAGGCGCGGCGGGCCGAGCGCGCGCGCGACTGCGCCGCCGATCCGCCGGTGTTCTTGCGCGGCGACGCGATCACCGGCGCGGCCGAGCCCGATCCGGGCGCGCGGCTGGAGGGGCTCGGGATCAGCTCCGGCCGGGTGCGCGGGCGGGTGCGGGTGCTGCGGTCGGTGTCCGAGGGACAGGCGCTGCAACCGGGTGAGATCCTGGTCACCCGCGCGATCGACCCCGGG
>JBEBJC010000164.1:0-12202 GCA_040080105.1 Myxococcota bacterium | reverse complement strand
GTACGACCTGTACCCGCGGATCGAGCACCTCCGCGAGCAGGTCCGACGCCGGATCGTCCGCGCGCAGCACCGCGACCGGCCGCGCGTGGGGCGACCGCCCGAGTGACGCGAACAGCTGCGCCTTGGCCGCGAGGTACCGCTCGAACGACCCGCCGTGTTGGTCGAGGTGATCGTGGGACAGGTTGGTGAACGCCCCCACGTCGAACGGGGTGAGCCGGGTGAGCCCGCGCTCGAGCGACCACGAGGTGCACTCCTGCACCACCGCGCGGCACCCCGAGCCCAACACGGCCCGGAGGTCCCGCGTGGGGACGACCTCCCCCCGCACGTGGGTCTCGACGGTCGTCACCGTGGCTACGTCCCACCCCGCGCGCGCGAGGAGGTGGCCCACCAACGTCGCGGTGGTGGTCTTCCCGTTGGTTCCAGTGACCCCGATCAGCCATCGGGAGGCGTCCAGCTCGGGCTCCACGTGCACCTCGTGGAGCCATTTCTAAGCTGGACGTACCCTGGAGAATGTCGCAACATTGCACCGACCAGTGGTCACAATTGCTCGCGCCGATCCCCCTCTCCCGCGATGCGGAGACGGGGAGAACGTGCTTCGCACCGGCTCTAACCGGCCCCCTCTCCCCTCTGGGGAGAGGGTTGGGGTGAGGGGCCTGCGCCCGGCTCAGGGAGGAACTCAGAACTGGAGCGTGTCGTCGCTCTCTTCGTTCCAGTCCGACGCGTCGAGCTCGACCGTGTCGACCCGGACCACCACCGCGGTGATGTTGTCACGGCTGCCGCGGTCGATCGCGAGCTCGCGGAGCGCGTTCGCCGCGGCGCTCGGCTCGTCGTGCTCGAGCAGCGTCCGCCCGATCCGACCGTCGTCGACCACCGTGGTCAACCCGTCGGAGCACAACAGGTACCGATCGCCGGCTGCGAGGTCCTCTGCGCCGTTGTCCAAGCCTTGCTCGAGCCGTAGCGCGGCGTTGTCGCCCAGTCCACGGGAGCCGTAGATGAAGTTCTGCGCGAGGTGCTCCCCCTCCGGCAGCGGCGGCCGCCCGTCTCGCCGCGCGAACTCGTTGCGGGTGTGATCCGCGGTGAGCTGGGTCAACTTCCCGGAGCGGAGCTGGTACAGCCGCGAGTCGCCGACGTGTGCCCACGCCGCCTGACCGTTGACCATCCACACGGCGGTGAGCGTCGTCCCCATCCCGACCGGCCCGTCGGTGCGCGCGGCCCAGTGGAGCTGCCGGTGGCTCTCCTGGATGTACTTGAGCAGCACTCGCGCCGGGCGCCGCGGCAGCCCGGGTTGGTACAGCTTCGCGAGCACCTTGGCAGCGGTGGTGGAGGCCACGTGGCCGTCGGTGTGCCCTCCCATCCCGTCACACACCGCGATCAACACGCCGTCGCCGGGCTGAAACACCCGGGTGTCGCGATCGTTGACCCGGTACGTGACGAGGCCGTCCCTGCACAGCAGGTAGTTGTCCTCGTTGCGGTCTCGCCCCCCGAGGGCCGCCCCTACGCCGATGTCGCACACCACGCCCACGGTGAACGCCATGCCGCACGCTACCACGGACGCGCGACAGGGGTAGGTCCGCCAGTGGTCCGACGACCGATCACTCCTTGCGGAGCACGTACACGCAGATCCCGATCACCATCCGGTCGCCCGGCGCGAGCTCGAACGTGGACCCGTCTTCGGGCGCGGTGATGAACCGCCCGCCCGCGCGCTGCACCATGAACGGGTGGAACCCGTCCCCGCGTCGGTACGACGCGAGGTAGTCCGAGATCCGGATCGCCGAGCCGTCGAAGGCCAGCGTCATCTTCAGCCCGCCGATCTCGAGCGTCCGCGGCGCGCCCTTCGGCAGGCCGCGGGTCACCAACGCCGCCGCCAGCCGATCGTCGGTGTCGACCGCCAGGTACCGCACCCGTGGGCCGGGGAGCGCGGTGTCTTCCTGCAGGCGCAGCGCCAGCACGAAGTCCGGCTCACCCGCGTCGTCGCGCCGGATCACCTCGATCCGATGGGCCTCGGGGTCGTCCACCGTGCCGGTGCGACGCTGCTCGTCGATCGTCATCTCGTCGGGCGCGAGCACCTCGAGGGAGCCCTTCCGCCCGCGCACCCGCAGGCGGAAGTAGTTCCGCGCCGCGAACGACTGGCCGGGGCGGATCCGGTTCTCCGGCAGGACCAGGTCGGCGTCGGCGTGGTTGCCGCACACGACCTCCCCGTTGACCGCCCACCCGGCGAGCACCAGGTGCATCGGGCGCGCGATCTCGAACTGGGCCTCGGCGTCGTCGACGGTCGCGACCGCGCCGCCCGCAGACGGCACCTCGGTCGGCGCGGTCGAAGACGCGGCGTCGTTCGGGGTGGAGGGCGGCTCGACGATCGGGTCGTCGGGCTCGATGTCCGCCGACAGCCGTTGATCGAGCGGCGGCGAGAACAGGGTCCGCGGCATCGGCTCGGGGGTCCGGCCGGACGGATCGGGCACGCCCGGGACCGACAGGGAGTCCTCCCAGTCTTCGTGGTCCCACCCGCCCACGTCGGCCACCGGGCCGTCGAGGTCGACCGGCGCCGGCGCCGCGTTGCGGGTCGGGTTCGGGCCGGCGGTGTGCGCGGTGGACAGCTCGTCGTCACCCGCGTCGTCGAGCGCGTAGGTCATCGACGACGGCTCGGGCGCGCTGCGGGGCTGCGCAGGGGGCGGCGTGGGCGGCTCCGCCGGCTTCCACTCCTCGCGCGCGAGCAGCGGCGGGGTGATCTCGCGCGGGTGCAGCGGGGGCACGGTGTTGCGATCGAGCGAGCCGATGTCCGGGCCTTGGACCGAGCCCGCGAGGTGGTCGACCGTGAGGTCGATCATCGGCGCCGGCGCGGGCGCGACCGCGTCGCCGGCGGTGTAGCCCACGTGGAACAGGCAGTTCCCGATGAGGATCTCGTCGCCCGGCAGGACGTCGAGCTCCTTCGGCTGCTGCGGCGAGGTGGTCGGGTACAGCGAGAACACCTCGCTGCTCCGCCGCACGTACGCGTAGCAGTGCTTGTTCGTGCACACGACCTTCGGGCGCTCGCCGCGGAGGTCCACGCTCACGTGCTCCGAGCCCACCATGATCGAGTCGGTGTAGAACCGGGACTTCGGGATCTCGCCGGTGCGGGCGCGGATCGTCGCGCCGTCGCCCACCGAGGGCTTCCAGTGGATGTTGTCGTTGCGGGGCTCGTCGGGCAGCACCACCCGGCACTCGCGCGACCGGCCGACCTGGTAGTCCTCGCCCCAGATCATGTAGGTCGAGCTCGCCGGCCGCCGGATCTCGCCGACGTACGGCCAGCCGTCGAGCTGGAGCCCGCGCAGGTCGTGGTACTCGAGCTTGTGGCCCGCGACCTCGATCTTCACGTCCCCTTCGATCGGGACCTCCACGCCTGCCGCGATCGACCGGCCGTCGATCGTCACCCCGTCGATGTGCGCGACCAGCGACACCGCGCGCTTCCGCACCTGGAACGTCGCGGCCGGATCCTCCACGTGGGTCCCGAGCTCGCCGCGGGTCCCGAAGTATACGTCGTAGCCGAGCATGAACGCCGAGAAGTGGACCTTCTGCAGCAACGCGCCGCGCTCTTGCAGGGTGAAGATCCGCTCCGACGGAGCGTCGGGGATGATGGTCTTCCCGCCGAGGCCGATGCCGTTGGTCGACGTGGGCTTGACCACGTCCTCGAGCATCATCGGCGGGGCGATCGACGGCACGGCGTCCCGCTTGGGCGGGGGCTTCGGCATCTGGATGTCGGGCCGCCGCGACGGGGCGTCGCTGGTGGAGCGCGCGTCGACCCTCGGCGGCGGCGCGGGCGTGGACGGCCCGGAGGACGGCGACCGCCGCTCGGGCGGGGTGGGCGACTTCGCGGGCGGATCGATCACCGCCAGCACCATGTACGCGAGCGGCTTGCCCGAGCGGGTGGCGAGCGTCAGCACGCTGGCGTTGCCCTGGACCGTGCTGGTGACGTGGTACTGGTCCTGCAGGTCCGGGTTCACGATGTGGACGAACGTGCCGTCCGGGTACTGGCGCAGCCGGTACAGCGCGGCCTGCTGCAGCGAGGCGTGGCTGAAGCTGTCGAGCCAGTGGTTCCCGAGGGTGAACAGGATCTGGTCGTTGTACAGCCGGCCGACCTCCTGGTACCCCTCCCACACCTCGGGCAGGTTCAGGTGGATGCCGATCACCGGGTAGCTCCCGCGCACGGGCCCGGTGTACAGGTTGGTCAGCAGGCCGGTGATGAACTCGCCGCGGCCGAGCTGGAAGTCGTACCCGCCGGTGCCCGCCGAGCCGTCCTCGACCAGCCGGACGCCGAGCGGGCGGTGCGGGTACGGCTTGTTGAAGTTCTCCCGCCGACAGAAGTTGTCGAACTCCTGCTGCAGGGTGCGGGCGGCGCTGGCTTGCCACTCCGCTGCGGTCTTGGCGAAGTCCTCCCTCGACAACACCAGGAGGACGTCGGTGTAGTTCGCCGTCCCGTCGCCGACCTCGGCAGCGACGTGGGTGCCGAGGCCCGACCGCCGCTTCACGTACGGCGAGGTGTACCACAACAGCCCGGGGTCACCGACGAGGTCGCCCTCAGCCTTGTGCCGTTTCAACCGATAGTTGTAGTAGGGGTTCGCGTCATCGAGCGCGACGCTGTGCGCCCGATCGCCGGACAATCCGCGCGTTTGCTGATTGTCGGATTGGAACAGCCCGGAGAGCCATTCGAGCGCCATGAACGCAGCTCCACTTCGACGGCGACCCTCGGTCGCGGGGGGGTACAATGTCGAAGGTAGCCCGATCTCGGTGCAGAGGGCCACCGCTCGCGCGACGAGCGGGCTAGGTTGCGGCGCATCGGAGGACCCATGGCCCAGGTGCGACCGTTCCGCGCGCTGCGCCCGCGCGACGATTTCGCGGCGGCAGTGATCGCCCCCCCTTACGACGTTTTGACCGAAGACGAGGCGCGCGCGATCGCCACCGAGCGCCGCAGCTTCGTCCGGGTCACCCGGTCCGAGGTCGATCTGCCGATCGGGGCCGACCCTCACTCCGACGCCGCGTACCTGCGGGCGCGCGAGAACCTCGACGGCTTCGTCGCCGACGGGGTGCTCGTCCGTGACGACCAGCCGACGTTCTACTTCTACGGCCAGGTGATGGGAGACCACCACCAGGTCGGCCTGCTCGCCGGCTGTTCGGTCGAGGAGTACGACGACGGGCGGATCGCGAAGCACGAGTACACCCGACCGGACAAGGAAGACGACCGCACCCACCACATGGACGTGCTCGACGCCCAGGTCGGGCTGGTGTTCCTGGCGTACCGCCCCACCGAGCGGCTGACGGCGCTGACCGCCGAGCTCACCGCTGGGCCGCCCGCGTGGGAGGTGCGGACCGAGGATGGGGTGATCCACCGCCTGTGGCCCGCGCCGCCCGCGCGCGCCTCGGACCTGCGCGCCGCGTTCGAGGAGGTGCCGAAGTTGTACGTGGCCGACGGGCACCACCGGTCCGCCGCAGCCTCCCGGATCCACGCCCAGCGGAAGGACGAGGCCACCGCCTGGTTCTTGTGTGGGTTGTACCCGTCGGACCGGCTGCAGGTGTTGCCGTACAACCGGGTGGTGCACGACCTGAACGGGCTCGAGCCGAGCGGGCTGCTGGCGCGGCTCGCGCCGGCGTTCGAGCTCGTCGACCCGGGGCAGGATCGACCGAGCCGGAAGGGCACGTTCTCGATGTACCTCGACGGCCGGTGGATCACGCTGGTCGCCCGTCCACACATCATGAGCACCGACCCGGTCGCCGGGCTGGACGTGTCGATCCTGCAAGACCAGGTGCTCGGGCCGCTGTTGGGGATCACCGATCCGCGCCGATCCGAGCGGATCACGTTCGTCGGAGGGATCCGCGGCACGCGCGCCCTCACCGACCGGGTCGACCACGCGGGCGGGGTGGCGTTCCACCTGTTCCCGACCTCCCTCGACGAGCTGTTCGCGGTGGCCGACGCCGGCCAGGTGATGCCGCCCAAGAGCACCTGGTTCGAGCCGAAGCTGCGCGAGGGGGTCGTGGTCCGATCGCTGTGATCGAGCCGGGGATCGCGGTCCGGTGCGCCAGCGCGTGCTACCATACGGCGATGCCTGCGGAACGTGCGGTCCGCGCCCCCGGCTTCCAGCCCCCGCTGATCGACAATCGATACGTCGTACGTCGGAGAATCGGACGAGGTGGCACCTCGTCGGTGTACCTCGTGTTCGACCTCCGTCTGCGCACCTGGCGGGCGGCGAAGGTGATGCACCACGACACCGCCACCGACGACGGCCTGCGCGAGCGGTTCTCGCTCGAAGCGGCGGCGATGGCGAACCTCGAGCACCCGAACGTGGTGCGGGTGTGGGACGTCGCGTACGACGTGGAGATCCCGTACCTGGTGATGGAGCTGCTCGAGGGCGGCACCACCTCGACCTGGCTGAAGCAGCACGGCCCGATGTCGGCCGAGCTCGCGCTGCACGTGATCGACGAGGTGCTGAGCGCGCTCGAGTTCGTGCACCGCTACGGGGTGGTCCACCGCGACGTGAACCCGCGGAACCTGCTGATCGACCGCTCCGGGACGGTCAAGCTCACCGACTTCGGGCTGGCGCGGGTCACCGAGCACGCCGTGTCCCCGCTGCACGGCGACATCGACCGCCACCCGACCGAGATCGGCACGGTGATGGGGACCGAGTACTACATGGCCCCCGAGCAGCGGCGGGACGCGGCCTCGGTCGACGCGCGCGCCGACCTGTACGGCGTGGGAGCCACGCTGTTCACGCTGCTCACCGGCAAGCTCGCGCCGGACCTCACGGTGCTCGGGGCAGCCGACCCTCGGCTGCGGGAGCTGCCTCCGCTGCTCGCCCCGCTGATCGTGCGCGCGTGTGCGTACCGCGCCGAGGACCGCCACCCGAACGCGACCGAGTACCGGGCGGCGGTCGCATGGATCCGGGAGCGGCTGACGCCGATCGACGGCCGGACGCGGCTGGCGCCGGTGTTGCGCCCCCTGCCCCCGGTCCCGCCGCGGGGGCTCGAGCCGAACGAAGCCGAGAGCCTGGGGGAGCTGTTCGCCTCCGGCGCGGTGAGCGGCCTGTGGGACGGCAGCCGGTCGGAGGTGTCGCTGATGTCGGCGGCGAACCTCCCGCCGCCGCCACCCTCGTACGCGCGATGGATCGGCCTCGGCGTCGGCGGCTCACTCGGGCTGGCGGCGATCGTCGCGATCCTGTCGGTGTTCGTGGTGTTCGGGGCGCGCGGCGTGCAGGAGGCGCGGTTCGACGCGATCGAGGCCGAACACCGGTTCCACGAGCTGTTGATGGCGGAGCGCCCGGTGTTGGGCAGCGCCGCCGGCGAGGCGTACGCCGCGTTCGAGGCCGCGCCCCCAGACGAGCAGCCCACCCGCGCGGACCACCTGTACGGGGTGCTGGTCGCGATGCACACCGGCCGCCCGGTCCCGCCCGAGGTTCGGGCGGCGATGCTCGAGCTGTCGGGCGCCCAGGCGGAGCGGCTCCGCACCTACGCGTGGTGGCGGGAGTCGTCCGAGACCGTGTGTGGTCAGGTCGCGGTCACCGCTGGCCTCGCTACCCCGCCCGAACTGCGGGCTACACCGGGAGCGGGGTCGCCTCGGTGAGGTCCACGTACCGCTCGGACGGCCGCGCGAGGTGGAACCCCTGCAGCAGCGTGATGCCGCAGTCGAGCAGGGCCTTGGTCTCCCCCTCGGACTCCACCCCCTCCCCGATGACCTTCGCGTCGCTGCCGTCCCCGAACGAGCGGATCAGCGACACCAGGCGCTGCTTGCGCGGCTCCCGGTGGATGTTCCGCACCAGCGTCATGTCGAGCTTGATGTACGCGGGCTGGAGGTCCGCGAGGATCGACAACGACGAGTAGCCCGCGCCGAGGTCGTCGACCGCGATCGTGCACCCCGACCGGCCGATCAGCGCGATCGACTCCTCCCAGTGCTCCATCTTGGTGAGCGCGCTCTGCTCGGTGATCTCGAGCGTCACCCGCTCGGTGTGCCCGGCGAACAGCCGCAGGTCGCGCTCGAGCTGCTCGGGGTGCGACAGCTGCATCGGGTGGAGGTTCACGAACAGGCGCTGGTGGGACGGCACCCGCCGCGCCAGCCGCGCCGCCACCGCGAACACCGACGACCCGAGGTCGTGGATCCGGTCGTGCCGCTCGGCGGTCGACAGCAGCGCCTTCGGCGAGTTCAGCCGCCCGTACTTCGGCCGCAGCAGCGCCTCGTACGCGAACGGGCGGGGGGTGCCGCTCGACAGGTCGAAGATCGGCTGCAGCGCCATCCCGAGCGAGCTCCGCAGCGCCAGATCGAGCTCGCGCCCCTCCGCCGCGTCCTCGGCCGCCCGCTGCTCGGCCCGCACCCGCCGCATCCGGTCGGCGCGCTCCAGCGCGTCGTCGAGCTCGCGCAGCAGATCGCTCGACTGGAACGGCTTCTTGATCACCCGGGCCACCTCGCCGCGGTTCACCGCGTCGATGATCACCGACGGGTCCTGCCGCCCCGTGATCAAGATCCGCACGCACTGCGGCTGCACGTCCCGCAGGTGCGACAGGACCGCCAACCCGGTCTGGTAAGCGAGCGTGTAGTCGACCAGCGCGGCGTCGATCGGTCCCGCCTCGGCGTGGCGCAGCGCCGACTCCACGTCGACCGCGGTGAGCACGATGTGTCCGGCGCGCGACAACACCCGGGCCACCCCCCGCAGGAGGATTCCGTCGTCGTCGACCACCAGGATCCGCAAGTTCATCAGCCCTCCGCGACGCCCACGCGATCGTACCCGGGGTCGAGGTCTCGGCGGAGTTACGGCGGCCGAGGGCCGACTCGGCGCCCGTTCGCACGCAGCGGCGCGGCGCGGTACGGTGCGGCGCGGAGGGGCGATGCGGGTTCTGTTCGCCGACAAGCTGCCGGACCGGGCGAGGGTCCGCCTCGCGTCCGCGGGGTTCGAGGTCCGTTCCGAGCCGAAGCTCGACGGGGCGACGCTGGCCGAGCGGCTGCGCGACTTCGATCCTGACGTGTTGGTGGTGCGCAGCACCAAGGTCACCGCCGAGCACGCCACCGCCGGGCGCAAGCTCGCGCTGGTGGTTCGCGCCGGCGCGGGCGTGAACACGATCGACGTGAGCGCGTGCTCGGGCCGCGGCATCTTCGTCACCAACTGCCCCGGGAAGAACGCGGTCGCGGTGGCCGAGCTCACCCTCGGGCTGATCCTCGCGATCGATCGGTCGATCCCGGACGGGGTCGCCGATCTGCGGGCGGGGCGGTGGGCCAAGGGCAAGTACTCGGTCGCCTCCGGGCTGAAGGGCCGCACGCTCGGGGTCCTGGGGTTCGGCGACATCGGCGCGGCCGTCGCCCGCCGGGCGCGGGCGTTCGGGATGTCCGTGTCGGCGTGGTCCCGGTCGCTCACCGCGGAGGCCGCGGCCGAGGCCGGGGTCACCCGCTGCGCGAGCCCGGAGGAGGTCGCCCGCCAATCCGACGTGGTGTCGGTGCACCTCGCGCTGACCCGGGAGACCGCCGGGCTGGTCGGCGAGTCGGTGTTCGCGGCGATGAAACACGGGGCGACGTTCGTGAACACCAGCCGGGCGGAGGTGGTCGACGAGGCCGCGCTGCTCGCCGCGCTCGACGCGAAGGGGCTCCGCGCCGGACTCGACGTGTTCACCGGCGAGCCGTCGGGCAACGAAGGGGCGTTCGACCACCCCCTGGCCCGCCACCCGTCGGTGTACGGCACGCACCACATCGGCGCGTCGACCGAGGAGGCCCAGGACGCGGTCGCCGCGGAGGCGTGCCGGATCATCGAGGCGTTCCGGAACGAGGGCAAGGTGCTCAACGGGGTGAACTCGTTGATCCGCTCGGCCGCGACCCACCGGATCACCGTCCGCCACCTCGACCAGGTGGGCGTGCTCGCGTCGGTGCTCGGGGTGCTGCGCGAGGCCTCGATCAACGTGCAGGAGATGGAGAACGTGATCTTCCCCGGCGGGGCGGCGATCGCGCGGATCCAGGTGTCGAGCGCCCCCGACCCGGTCGCGATCGAGCGGCTCGGCGGCTCGGCGCACGTGCTCGACGTGTCGGTGGTCGCCCTTTGACCCGCAGCGCCGCGTGATACAGGTCCGCCTCGCGGCGGAGGTGTCGACATGGCGCGGATCCACAACTTTTCGGCCGGTCCCGGGGTGCTGCCCGAGTCGGTGCTGCACCAGGCCCAGAACGACCTGTGGGACGTGAACGGCTCCGGGATCGGCGTGGTCGAGCACTCCCACCGCGGGAAGGTGTTCGACGCGATCCACCAGTCGGCGAAGGCGCGGGTGCGCGCGCTGCTCGGGCTGGCCGACGACCAGGAGATCCTGTTCCTGCAGGGCGGGGCGCGGGCCCAGTTCTACATGTTGCCGATGAACCTGCTGCGCGGCGGCCGCGCGGTGTACCTCGACACCGGCCACTGGGCCCACGTCGCGATCGAGGACGCCAAGCGGTACGGCACGATCGACACCGGGTTCTCGTCGCAGACCTCGGGCTACGACCGGGTGCCCGACCCGGGGGAGTGGGCGCCGGTCCCCGAGGGCACGGTGTACTTCCACTACACCTCGAACAACACCATCTACGGCACCGAGTTCTCCTACGTCCCGGAGATCGAGGGCACGTCGCTGGTGTGCGACATGAGCTCGAACTTCCTGTCGCGCCCGGTCGACGGGTCGAAGTTCGACTTCATCTACGCGGGCGCCCAGAAGAACGTCGGCCCGAGCGGGGTGACCGTGGTGGTGGTGCGGCGGTCGCTGCTCGACCAGATGGACAAGAACCTGCCCGCGATGCTGCGGTACGCGAAGCAGGTCGAGAAGGACTCGATGTTGAACACGCCGTGCACGTTCGGCATCTACATGATCGACCAGGTGTGCAAGTGGCTCGAGCAGGAGGTCGGCGGGCTCGAGGCGATGGAGCGCCGGAACGCCGCCCAGGCCGACCGGCTGTACGCCGAGATCGACCGCACCGGGTTCTGGAAGAGCCACGTGCGCCCGAGCAGCCGGTCCCGGATGAACGTGGTGTTCACCAGCGGCGACGCCGACCGCGACGCCGCGTTCGTGAAGGGCTCGACCGAGGCGGGGATGTCCGGGCTGAAGGGTCACCGCGAGGTCGGGGGCCTGCGGGCGAGCCTGTACAACGCGCAGACCGACGCCGCCGTCGACGCGCTGATCGGGTTCATGCGCGAGTTCGAGCGTCGCGCTGGGTGAGGGCCCGAGCTACGTGGCCCGCACAACCACCGCGCGTGCGGTGACGGAGGCAGCATGGGCGGGGACGAGGAGAACGGCGACGGGCACGTGGACACCTTCGACGAGTCCGAGGAGTTCGACCCGTCCGACCTGGTCACGATCACCGACGAGAACGGCGCGCCCGTCGAGTGCGCGATCGTCGCGGTGATCGAGCACGAAGGCGGCGAGTACGCCCTGCTCGCGCGGGTGGAGCAGCTCGTGGCCGAAGAGGGCGACGAGATCGAGATGTTCATCTTCCGCTACGCGGTCGACGACGACGGCAACCAGACGTTCGACTCGGTCGACGACGACGCCGAGTACGAGGCGGTCCGGGACGAGTTCTCGACCCTGATGAACCAGGAGTAGCGCGCCCGAGGAGCCTGTGGCGTCGACCGCGCAGCGGCCTCGCCCGACGCTCCTCGCCAGCCCGTGCCCGCGCCCCGAGCTAGGGCTCGAACGTCACGTGGCCGCGCCCTTCTGCTGGGTTGGCCACCCGTACCCGGATCTTCTGCAGCTTCTTCGCGACACACGCCGCGTCCACCCGCTGCGGGCGCTGCGGGGTCACGTCGGCGTACACCACCCACCCGGTGCGATCGACGAGCACGTCGGCGGTCACCTGGCCGCCGTGACCACAGGCCGCGCCGATGTCGGGCGCCGCGTCGGTGACCACGCGCTGGAGCCGCTCCTGCGCCCCCCGTGGCAGCTCGGGTGCGTCGCGGTACCGCGACGGCGGGGCCGACTCTGCCGGCGGTCGAGGGCGCGGCGCGACGATCGGCGGCGGAGCGGCGGGCTCGGATCGGAACCAGCCGGCCGCCGCCGCCACCACGACCAACAACAACCCGACCAGCACCAACCCGCCGGCCCCGACCGCGCCCATCCCGAACAGCGACAGGCCGAAGCAGCCGGCGAGCCCGGCAGACCCGCCCGACCGCACCTCGACCACCACCGGCGGCGCCGGAGCCGGCGTAGCGGCGCGCGGGGGGGCGGGCGCAGCGCTGGCGCTCCCACC
>JBEBJC010000163.1:0-12228 GCA_040080105.1 Myxococcota bacterium | reverse complement strand
GGCCGCGCCGATGGTGACCGCGGTGGCCGCCGGCTGACCCACCCGCCCGCCGCTCCGCGCCGCGGCCCACGCGAGCCCGACGCCAGCCGCCCCGATCGCCGCCCAGGTCGCCGCGCCGGGCGCGAGGACGGCCGCCACGCCCGACGCCGCCGCGACCAGCGGGCCCAGATCGCGCCACCGCGCGAGCACCACCGCCAGTGAGGCGGTCAGCGCGACCACCCCCTGGAGCACCAGCGGTTCGAGGGTGAAGCGTTCCATCGTTCCCCGTGCCGATCGCGACCGAGCGGGCTACCTGAAGCCCTTCCCCGGAGGCTGGTATGGCGGGCGATACCCAATCGCAACGTGTCGCGTCGTTTCACGCCCACCCGTCGACCTACAAGCATTGGAAGCTGACGATCGACGGGGCCGTGGCGACGATGACGATGGACGTGAAGGAGGAGAACGGGCTTCGCCCCGACGACTACGTCCTGAAGCAGAACAGCTACGACCTGGGCGTCGACATCGAGCTGTGTGACTCGGTCGAGCGGCTGCGGTTCGAGCACCCCGAGGTGCGGGCGGTGGTGTTCCGGTCGGCCCAGCCGAAGGTTTTCTGCGCCGGAGCGAACATCCGGATGCTCGCCACCAGCAGCCACGGGTTCAAGGTGAACTTCTGCCGGTACACCAACGAGACCCGGTGTAGCCTGGAGGATGCCTCGACCCAGTCCGGCCTGCGGTCGATCGCGGCGCTGAACGGCACCGCCGCCGGCGGTGGGTACGAGCTCGCGCTCGCGTGTGACGAGATCTGGCTGATCGACGACGGCAACTCGGCGGTGTCGCTGCCCGAGGTGCCTCTGCTCGGGGTGCTGCCCGGCACGGGCGGGCTGACCCGGCTGGTCGACAAGCGGAAGGTGCGCCGCGACGTGGCGGACCTGTTCTGCACCAAGGCGGAGGGGTTCCGCGCCCGCGACGCCACCCGGTTCCGGTTGGTCGACGGCTCGTTCCCGCGCTCGAAGTGGGACGAGGAGGTCACCAAGCGGGCGGCGGAGGTCGCGCGTCGCCCCGCGGCGTCCACCACCGGCATCCTGCTCGGCGAGGTGGTGTCGGAGGTGTCGGCCGACGGCCGGATCCGCAGCTACGAGCACGTCGAGCTGAAGATCGACGAGGAGCACCGGGTCGCCGAGATCACGGTGCGCGGCCCGTCGGGCCCGGCCCCGTCCCTGGCCGAGCTGCGGGCGCAGGGCGACCGGTCGTGGGTGCTGGCGGCGTACCGTCAGCTCGACGACGCGTTGCTGCAGCTGCGGTTCAACCACGAGACGGTCGGCGTGATCCTGCTGCACACCCGCGGCGACGCCGCGAACGTGCTCGCGCACGACGCAGTCCTGCTCGACAACCCCGACGATTGGCTGGCGCGCGAGATCCGCCTCAAGCAGGCGCGCGTGTTGCGCCGGATCGACAACACCGCGCGGTCGATGTTCGCGATCGTCGACAGCGGCAGCTGCTTCGCCGGCTCGCTGTTCGAGCTCGTGCTCGCCGCCGACCGGTCGTACATGCTCGACGACGGCGAGGTCGCGGTGCGCCTGTCCAGCGCGAGCGGGGGCGCGTACCCGATGTCGACCGGGATCACCCGGCTGCAGGCGCGCTTCGCCGGTGAGCCGGAGCGGATCGGCGCGGCGCTGGCGACCGACGGACCGATCACCGGCAGCGAGGCCCTCGACCTCGGGCTGGTGACGCTCGCCCCCGACGACATCGACTGGGACGACGAGATCCGGATCGCGGTCGAGGAGCGCGCGAGCCTGTCGCCCGACGCCCTCACCGGGATGGAGCAGAACCTGCGGTTCGTCGGCGCGGAGAACTGCGACAGCAAGATCTTCGGCCGCCTGTCCGCGTGGCAGAACTGGATCTTCCAGCGCCCGAACGCGGTCGGCGACGACGGCGCGCTCACGCTGTACGGCCACCCGAACCGCCCGCGGTTCGACTGGCGCCGGACCTGACGGGTCGAACCGTCAGTCCGGCACGGTCGCGGTGCCTTCGAGGTACGTCGCACACCCGCCGGTGAGCCACACGTCCTCGCCGACCTGCTCACACTCCAGATCGCCTCCACGGCGGCTGATCTGGCGCGCCACCAGCGGGTTCTTGCCCAGCCGCTCCCGCCAGTACGGGGTCAACGTGGCGTGGGCGCTGCCGGTGACGGGGTCTTCGTCGACGCCCGAGCCCGGAGCGAAGAACCGGCTGACGAAGTCGACGCTCGCGCCGGGCGCGGTGCACACCACGTTCGACCGCAGCTCCCGCCCGAGCCGCCGCACGTCCGGATCGAGCGCGGCGACGTCCTCCTCGGACCGATACCGCGCGAGCCAGTACGTGGCGCGGTGCACCGCCTTGATCCCGAGCACCTCCTCGGGGGTGTGGCCGAGCGCCTCGATCAACGCCGCAGGCACCTCGGCCGGGCGGGGCGCCAGCGCGGGCAGCCGTAGCGAGTACCTCCGGCCCGCCCGCCGCACCACCAGCGGCCCGGAGGCCGTGTGGAACACGACGTCCGGCCCGGGTTCGTCGGCGAGCACCACCGAGCCGGCGGCGAGCGTGGCGTGGCCACACAGCTCGACCTCGACCGTCGGGGTGAACCACCGCAGGCGCCACCCCGCCGGCTCGCGCACCAGGAACGCGGTCTCGGACAGGTTGTTCTCCGCCGCGACCGCGGCGAGCACCGGATCGGGGACCCACCGCGGCAGGATCATCACCGCCGCCGGGTTGCCCGCGAGCGGTCGCTCGGTGAACGCGTCGACCTGCACCAGCCGAACCTGCACTCTCACCTCCCCATTCGTCGGTCCTCGGTGGTCCGGTCCCGCGCCTGCCGCCGGCAGCGCGCCC
Source organism: Myxococcota bacterium (assembly GCA_040080105.1). Taxonomy (GTDB): domain Bacteria; phylum Myxococcota_A; class UBA796; order UBA796; genus JACKER01. The sequence goes on along the minus strand of JBEBJC010000163.1, from coordinate 9,384 downwards.
ATAGTGGGAGGAGGACCAGGGCTCCCGCGGTGTTGGCATGCCGGGTACCACACCCACCGACGTCGTAGTCGGTGGGGGGTGGCCTCACCTCCTCCAGCTCCTGTTGCGTCGGTCCTCCCCTCCCGCCGCAGCCGAGGCCCCTCCGCTTCGTCGCCACCTCGAACGGACCCGCCTTGTTGCCCGCAGCGTCCTCGAGCGTCACCTGGTACGACGGGTAGAAGTCGAAGTACAGGTCGACGTCGTCGATCTGGCAGGCGTCCCACCGGATGTCGAAGCCACGTTGGTCTCCAAGCTTACCCGCCGTGTACTCCCCGACCCCCTCAGCCAGCACGAACAAGTGGCCTGGCTCCCAGTCGTCGGTCACCCCCTCGAACGTCACCTGGTGCGTGTGCTCCGGGAAGCCGCAGGCATCGGCCTCGGTGTCGACGGTGCGCACCTCGTAGGCGCCGCCCCACCGGGGCGGCTGGTTATCCGCACCCGCTCCAACGGTCCAATGGCCGATCAGGACGCTGGGCCAAACATCATCGGCCCAAAGCTCGATCCGGTCCCCTGGGTCGAGGATCTCGACGGGCCGGATGTCGCGCAAGGTAAGCGCAACCGTGGTGTCGCGCTCGGGAGGGAAGTCGGTGGCCATCCGCTCCCCGTTGCGCAACCAGCGTCGCTCGTTGAAACCCTCCAAGTGGAACACGGGGTTGGTCGGGATCACGGACCCATCGGGCGGGAACAGACGGACGGGGTTGCACAGGCAGGTACAAGCCTCGCGATCGTAAGCGACCTCTCCGACGCAGGCGGACGCCGGAGCAGCCACGAGCACGGCGATCACCGGCGCCTCCGCATGGCAAGGGTCACTGAGTCGACGCCGAACGGAACGGGCGCCGGCGGAGCCGGCTGACGCATAGCGGGACGAGCACCAGGCCGCCGACGTAGGCGTGCCGCCCCCCACACCCACTTACGTCGTAGTCGTTGGGAGGAGGTACCATCGTCTCGAACTCCTCCTGCGTCGGTCCACCTCTCCCGCCGCAGCCGAGGCCCCTCCGCTTCGTCGTCACCTCGAACGGCCCCACCTTGTTGCCCGCTGCGTCTTCCAGCGTCACCAGATACGACGGGTAGAAGTCGAAGTACAAGTCGACGTCGTCGATCTGGCAGGTGTCCCATCGGATGTCGAAGCCGCGCTCGTCTCCGAGTTTGCCATTTGCGTACGCAGCGATACCCTCAGCTACCACGAACAAGTGGCCTCCCGCCCAGTCGTCTGTTACCCCCTCGAACGTCACGTGGTGGGAGTGCTCCGGGAACCCGCAGACATCGGCCTCGGTGTCGACGGTGCGCACCTCGTACCCACCGCCCCACCGGGGCGGCTGGGAATCCGCACCACCTCCCACGGTCCAATGCCCCAGCCGAACACTTGGCCAGACATCATCGGTCCAGATCTCGATCTGGTCGCCGGGGTCGAGGGGCTCAATCGGACGGATGTCCCGGAGCGAGTCGAGCCGTGCGGTGGTCTGCCGCTGGGGGGAGTACTCGGTGGCCATCGGCTCGCCGTTGCGCAACCACCGCGGCTCGTAGATGCCCTCGACGTGGAACATTGGGTTGGTCGGGATCACGGACCCGTCGGGCGGGTACACGAGGACGGGGTCGCACAGACAGGAGCATGCGTCGCGATCATAGGCGATCTCTCCGACACAGGCGAAGGCCGGGACGGCGACGAGGGCGATCACCGGCGCCTCCGCACGGCCAGGATCAGGAGTGCCAGCGCCCCGAACCCGCTCCGCGGAGTGACTGCGCGAGAAGTGCACGCGCAGCCGCCGGGGTCGGTGACCGCGAGCTGCTGGTTGAAGAAGGACTCGTTGTTCTGTTCGTCGTTCTCCCAGATCTGGAGGTCGTAGTCGAGCTGCGCAATCACGTAGTACACGCCGAACGGGACAGTGGGGAGGGTGAAGTCCCGCACCTCGTCGAACGGGGTGTTCGGGTTCAGGGTCGGGGTCCAGGTGTCGAGCACCGTGAAGTTGACGGGGGTCGGGTCGTTCTCCTGGGTCAAGATCAGCCGGGCGCTCGGGCTGACCGGGTCGGTGCCGAGGTTCAGGTAGGTGAACCGCACCTCGTACTTGGCGCCGACCACCACGGTCTCCGGCAGCGGAGGCTCGGCCACGCCGACGCACTCGGCGGTGGCGGGGTCGATCGGGCAGCTGCCGGGGGGCAGGCCGCCGTCGATGGCCATCTGGGTGAGATCGACGGTCGCCGGCGACGGCCGGGACGGGGCTTTGCACTCGTCCGGGTTGTCGAGCACGAACTCGTTGTGGAAGTACGACGCCACCGCGACATCGACCCACGCGCTCGTCGCGGCCGGGTACAGCGCGCGCACGCCCACCCGGTCGTCCTCCGAGACCACGTGAGGTCGCTCGTCGATGTAGGCTCGCTCGCCGGTGATCATCGCCCCCTCGTAGAACTGGAACATCGTCGCCAGGTGCGCGCCCGGAGCAGAGAACTCCGACATCCCCACGTGCGCGAGCCCGAGCGCGTGCCCCACCTCGTGGCGGACGGTGTCGTCGAGGAAGAACTCGTCGCCGCCCCAGTCGGCGTCGCACACGTCGTAGTACCGAGATGGGGTCGACCAGGACAGCGAGGCGTTCAGCTGGATGTCGGCCTCGACCAGCTCGTGGAGGTCGAAGCACCCCTGGCCGCGCACGTCGGCGTAGCCGAGCACGCCGTCGCCGAGCCCGGAGGCGAACCCGACGATGTTCACCTCGTCGTGGTTGTCGAAGAACCCGGTCACGCCGTCGAGGTGCGAGACCACGTCGATGTTCGCCATCCTCACGTTTCCGTCGTCCCACGCGCCGACCGCATCGATGACCGAGTCCTGCTCGGTGAGGCCGGGGAAGGAGATGGTGCTCACCGCGACGTCGAGCTCGTCGGTGTCCCAGGTCTGCTCGTCCCCTCCCGGACAGGTCACGAGGGGAGCCCAGGCGAACGATGCGCTCACCAGCCAGGGCGCGATCACGGGGCACCCACGATCGGCTGGGTGAAGGCGCACGTCGCCGCGTCGAGGTCGATCGAGGCCCCGATCCCCGCGGACACCTCGTGCGCCGCGGCGACGCCGACCAGGTAGTTGCGGAAGGCGGTGAACGACAGGAGCGGCCGGGGGCCGACGAACGAACCCCACAGGTCGATGTCGTAGGTGAACGCGTGCCCGGCCTCGGCGTGGTTGCCCGCCGCGTGACCGACCCACCGATCCGAGGTGTCCGACACCGAGGCCCACGGCACCGCTCTCGACTCCTCCGGGAGGCCCCTCGGGGAGAACGTGATCGTCCCGCTCCACCCGCCGCTCTGGAACGTGCCCTGCACCAGCACGTCGGTCGACCCGGCCAGGTCGGCGTTACATCTGCCCTGCAGCGACAGGGAGCTCGCGTTCACCAGGCCGGCCAGATCGGCGAGGCAGCTCGACGCCACATCTCCGCCCACCGTCGCGCGCAACCTGCCCCGCCACGGCCCCACCGCGCGCCCGGATCCGGTCCAGGTGGCGTTGCTCGCGATGGTGTTCAGGGCGGCTCCTGCCGCCTGCGGATCGATCGGCGGATCCTGGTAGTACAGGAACCGAAGTGCCGGGTCCCCCCGCCCGACCCCGGGGATCGCGTTGCTCCGCCGCACCAGCTCATGGCCGAAGCCGTCGACCACCGCGGTCTTGCCGCCGGCTCCGCGGTACACCCGGTACACCGACCAGCCCATCCACGACAGCGGCATGAACAGGGGGTCACCGTCGGGCTCGTAGGTCAGGAAGACGACGACCTCCTCGCCCACGGAGAAGCCCGGCGTGTCGACGATCGTACCGAAGCTGCCGTCCGGGTACTCCCCGTACGGGAGGCGGAACGTGAAAGTGCCGTTCCCGGCGGCGGCCAGCGCCAGCGAGTCCTTGGCTGCTCCGGACCAGTCCTCGTCGACCGAGCACCCGCCGGCCTCGAGGGTGGGCCCGACCGGCTCGGATCCGTCGTCCGCGACGAACTTCGGGAACGGATCGTCCCACGCCCATTCGACAGCGCCGGGATCACACGCCTGGTCGACCTCCTCTTCCCCTTCCGCGTCTACCCTTTGCAGCGCTCCACCCGAGTCGAGGAGGGCGAGACCACCAGCGGCCTCCAACCCGCCGCGAAGCACCTCGTTCACCTGGAGGTCCACGAACGTCCACGCCCGCGAACCCACGCAGCTCCGTACATCGCTGACGGTGCCATGTAGGATGACGGACGAAGCCGCGACCGCCTCTTCGATGGTCGGAACGTGGCTGTAGCTTGTCGCGCCGGCCACCGCCGAGAACCAAACGAACATATTCGTCGCCCCCCGAGTTCTGGAGGCCTCTCGGATCGAAGGCCTCTCGGATCGAAAGGCCTCTCGGATCGAAAGGCCTCTCGGATCGAAAGGCCTCTCGGATCGAAAGGCCTCTCGGATCGAAAGGCCTCTCGGATCGAAAGTACCCGTGGCAGCAACAACCGTCAAGCTGGCGCGAGTGGCTTTCTGCGGAGAACGCTACACATCGGCCGCGGCGGCGGAACCGGCGGCCGCGAGACTCACCGAAACGGTCCTGTCGCCCACATCGCGTGGGCAGTCCGGATCGTGCTCGATCAGTCCGACGGCTCACCCAGCGCGGCGGCCTTCTGCTCGAGCGACTGGCCGGCCGCCGCCGCGGACTCCGCGAGCAGCTGGTCGAGCGGCGTGATCACCGCCGGGCCGCCGTCGAGCGGGAGCGTCTCGCGGTACACCCACGTCGCGAGCGGGTAGTGCCGATCGACCTCGGGCAGCAGCGCGCCCACCCCGGGGCCGAGGGCGTCGAGCTCCGCGTCGAGCGTCGCCTTCGACAGCCACCGCGCGGTGTCGGGCGCGAGGCGCACGTGCGCGACCTCGACCACCACCCGCGCCGCGCCGGCGGTCGACAGGGTCGGCTGCCACGCCCGGGTCTCCCCCGCGCGGAGCCGAGTGTCCTCGAGCCGCCGCGCGGGGCGCCCGGTCGTCTCGTCGCCCCAGTCCCACGTCTGCCCGATCCGCAGCACCTCGCGCGCGAGCGTCGCGCCCGCCGCGTCCTCGGCGCGCACCACCACCCTCAGGTGTCGCTCGGGGTCCCCGGTGGGCAGCAGGTGCCCTGCGCGGGCGTTGGTGAGGGACACGGTGAGTGGGTCGAGCGACACCCGTACGTCGAGCCCGGGCTCGAACCCATCGGCCCGGAGCCGATCGTAGGCCGGGTACGACTTCGGAACCCCACCGCCGAGCCACAGGTGGCGGCGCACGGTGGCGACCGGGGCGCCCACCGCCGGCGCGCGCTCGGTCGTGGGCATGTGGCAGCTCGGGCAGCTCTCTGCTCCGCGCCCGCTCGCCGCGAGCTCCTCGCGGCTCTCGAACCAACACACGAACGTCGGGGTCAGCCGCGCGGGCCCCGGGCTGTGGCACCCGTCACACACCCGCGACAGCCCCTCGGGGTCGTGGCGGACCCGGTGCGGCGCGCGGCCCGAACCGCGCGGCCCGACCACCACGCCCTGGCCGTCGGCGTCGCGGCGCACGTGGCAGGTGGGGCACGACAGGGCCTCGGCGACGCGGCTCGGGTCGAAGCTCGGCTCCGGTCGCTGCTCGAGCCGGGTCACGTCGCCGGGCGCGGCGAACTTGGTCTCGGGGCGGATCTCGGTCGCCCGCTGCGGGCGGGTCGGCACGTGGCAGTTCAAGCACAGCCAGCGCGGCTGTCCGGGCTTCGCGAGCTCGCCCAGGTACTGCGGATCCACCAGCGCGGCGGCGTGGGTCGACCCCCGCCACTCCGCGTAGTGGTCCGGGTGGCACGCCCCACACGCGGCCGCCGACGCCGCGACCTCGCCGCCCGCGACCAGCGCGACGGTGGGGGGCGCGTCGAGCGGCACCAGGAACGGCCACTCCCCGAACCGCTCGGCGATCGTGGCCGGGGCGGGCGCCGCCGGCACCGGGGCGGGTTCGGGCGCGCGCGAGCACGCCCACGCGGACAGCAGGATCATGGCTCGTCGTGGAGGATGTGGAACTCGACCCGCCGGTTGCGCGCCCGCCCCGACGGGGTGCGGTTGGTGTCGATCGGGCGCGTCTCCCCATAGCCCTCCGACTCGAGGCGCGACGGCTCGATCCCGCGCTTCACCAGGTACGCCTTCACCGCCAACGCGCGATCGCGGGACAGCTGGAGGTTGTACTCGTCGGTCGCTTCCCCGTCGGTGTGCCCCTCGATCCGCAGGCGGAGGTACGGCGCGTCTTGCAGCACCTTCACCACGCCGTCGATGACCACGTTCGACTCGGTCAGGATCCGGGCCGAGTTCGACTCGAACTGGATCGTGTCCGAGATCTCGACCCGGGTGCGGGTGACCTTCACCCCGGACGGCGCCTCGTCGGGGCACCCGTCCTCGTCGAGGTACCCGTTGGGGGTCTCGGGCTCTGCCACGCACCGGTCCACGTCGTCGGCGACGCCGTCGCGGTCCACGTCGATCAGCGGGCACCCCTGGCGCTCGCGCACCCCGGCGGTGTTGCGGCACGCGTCGCCGCTGTCCGGCACGCCGTCGCCGTCGTTGTCCGGGTCGGGACACCCGTCCTCGTCGTCCCAGTCGTCCACGTCTTCGGCGAGCATCGCGCAGGTGTCGACCAGGTCGGCCACCTTGTCGTCGTCGTTGTCGAGGTCGGGGCACCCGTCGCTGTCCTTGAACCCGTCGAGGTCCTCCGCGTCGTCCGGGCAGGTGTCGGCTGCGTTGACGATCGAGTCTCCGTCGGAGTCCTCACTCGTCTCCGGGCAGCCGTCGGCGTCGGCGTCTCCGTCGAAGTCCTCGGCCTGATCGACACACGCGTCCTCGAGGTTGATGATGCCGTCTCCGTCTTCGTCGCCGTACGGGTCCACGTCGCGGCACCCGTCCTCGTCGAGCTCTCCGTCGAGGTCCTCGGGTTCGAGGTCACACCGGTCCACCACGTCGGCGATGGTGTCCTTGTCCTTGTCGAGCGTGCCACACGCCGTGGACATCCGGAGCGCCGCGGCCGAGCTCTGGTCCGCGATCGCCAGGTGCTCGGACGCCCGTCGCAGATCGCCTCGGTTGAGCTCGATCTTGCCGAAGTCGAGGTTCGCCTGGGCGACCGCGAGCTCCCTGGGGGCACACAGCGGGGCGTACACGCCGTAGGCCGTCGCCAGCGTCTGCTCGGTCCGGGTCAGCTGCTGCTTCACGTCGAGCGCCATCACGCACCCGGCCGCGAGCGGGGCGCACATCACGGCCACGCGGCCTGCCCACCAGCTCAATTGGCCCTTGCTCACTTAGGGATCTCCACCTCGTCGTCCAGCTCCAGATCCGGCGCGGGCTCGGGGTCGGGCAGGATCGCGGTCGGGTTCGGCGCCGGGGGCGGCCCCTGCTCGGAGAAGTCGCTCATCTCCACCTCGGAGCGGCCGAACCGCTCCACGAAGATGATGGCCCGGTCGGACCACTCGGCCGACTGGCGCGCGAGCGCGTCGGCCACCCTGAACTCGGAGTACCCGGCCTCCTCCTTCGACTTCTCGAGGTACAGCCGCGCCATCTCGTATTCGAACGCAGCGATTCGCTCAGCCTCGTGATCGGCGGCCAGGCGCAACCCCTGCTCCGCCGAGACGATCTGCAGCTGCGCCTTCGCCGCCGTGCAACCGACGGCGAACATCGACAGTAGGGACCACGTACACACGCGCATCTCGGTCGAAACCCGCAGGCATTTGGTCACACGCCCGCGCCGGCGTCAAGCGCAGCGGTATGATCGCGCCACTCTCCCCCTGGGTGCCTTCGATGATGGAGCATCGCCTCCCCTTGGTGACGCGCTGGACGTTGTACGCCCTCGGCTCGGTCGAAGGGCAGCGCGTGCGCCGCGCCCGCGATCCGGTCGCCGCCTGGCTGTTGCGCCGCCACCCGTCGCTGCAGCCGGAGTTCGCCGCGCCATCGATCTTGGCGATGCTCCGGGCGCGCGCCGGCGTGGTCGATCGGATGCTCGAGGAGGAGGCGCGCCGGGCGCAGGTCCTGGGCCAGCGGGTCGACTACTGGGGGTTCGGCGGCGGGTTCGACGCGCGCTGGCACCGCCTGTCCCCCTGGCTCGGGCCGGTCACGCACCAGCACTGCGAGGTCGACGAGCCCGAGGTGCTCGAGTCGAAGGACGCGCTGTTGTCGCGCTCGAACTTCTCGGGCGGGTGGCAGCGGGTCCAGCGGGTGGCGGAGCGCGAGGAGCGGTGGACCGTACAGGACACGACCGGCGACGTCCCGCTGGTGGTGCTCGAGGGGGTCGCGGCGCGGCTCGGAGTGGAGTCGGTGAAGCGGATGCTCGGCCGGGTGCGACGCGACGCCCCGAACGCGCGGGTGGTGGTCGACCTGCCGGGGATCCTCCAGCCGACCGACGCCGTCGGGCCCCCGCTCGCCGCCACCGCGTCCGGCACCCGGTGGATCGATCCGGACACCACCTCGGCCGCCGCGCTCGAACGCTCGGCGCTGATCCGGCTCGGCTGGCGGATCGAAGAGGACGTGTGGCTGGCGGGGCGGCCGGAGCTGCGCGCCCCCTCGGGGATGGCGGTGTGCCCCGGGGTCGAGCCGCTGCGGGTGCTGAAGCTCTCGGCCGCCGACAGCGGCTGATCACCGTCGCGCACAGGAAGTCGCATGTATCGGTTGTACTATTGGCCAGGGTTGCCGGGGCGCGGAGAGTTCGTCCGGTTGGTGCTCGAACAAGCGGGCGCGCCGTACGTCGACGTGGGGCGGCTGCCCGAGGAGGAAGGGGGCGGGGTCGCCGCGGTGAACCGCGCGGTGCGCGGCGGGCTCGGCGGGGTCGCCCCGTTCGCCCCGCCGGTGCTCGAACACGACGGGCTGGTGTTGTCCCAGACGGCGAACCTGTGCCGATACCTCGGCCTGCGGCACGATCTGTGGCCAGCCGACCCGGCGCTCGACTCGGTCGCGCTCGAGATCCAGCTCACGATCGCCGACCTGGTGCACGAGGTGCACGGCACCCACCACCCGGTGTCCACCTCGCTGCACTACGAGGAGCAGCGCGACGCCGCCGCCGAGAGCGCGGCCCGGTTCCGCGAGCACCGGATGTCGCGGTACCTCAAGTGGTTCGAGGCCACCCTGACCACCGGCGGCGGGGAGTGGTGCGTCGGCGGCAAGCTCTCGGCGGTCGACCTGTCGCTGTTCCAGTGCATGGAGGGGCTCGGCTACGCGTTCCCTCGCTCGTCCGAGCGGATGCGCGCCGCGGTGCCCGGCCTGGTGAGGTTGCAGCAGCGGGTGGCCGCGCTGCCGAACCTGGCGGCGTACCTCGCTTCGCCACGGCGGCTCGGGTTCAACGAGTCCGGGATCTTCCGGCGGTACCCGGAGCTCGACGGCTAGGAGGCCGTGGCGCGTAGGCCGCGCAGCGGCCACG
>JBEBJC010001150.1:0-2681 GCA_040080105.1 Myxococcota bacterium | reverse complement strand
CCCTGCGGCTGGCGGCGGCGGCGGCGGTGGGGGGCGGCGATGAGGCGCCTGTGGCATGAGCTCGTCCGCCCGCGCGGTCCGGTCCGGCATCGGTTCTACCGAGGCGGACGTCAGTCCAAAGCTGGCGTGGCGTTGTTGATGGCGATCACCGCGATCCTGCTGATGACCGTGCTCGTCACCGAGATCGCGCACGGGGCGGTGGTGCGGGTGCAGCTGGCGGCCCAGCGCCGCGACGACGTGAAGGCCGAGGCCCTCGCGTACTCCGGGGTGGCGTTCCACCGGCTGATCCTGATCTCGTCGAAGGCGATCGGCCGAAACCCGATGTTTCAGCAGTTCGGCGCGATGCTCGGAGGCGGGAACGCCCAGGAGCTGTGGCAGGCGTTGCCGTTCGTGGACACGCGGATGATGCGGCTGCTGTTCGTCACCGACGGGAGCACCGACGAGGAGGACCTGGAGACCGCCAAGGAGGATGGGCTGTCGCAGGAGCAGATCGACGAGAGCCGCGAGGAGGTGAGCTCGCTCAAGAAGAACTTCCTCGACTTCGACGGCGACTTCCGGTCGGAGATCCAAGACGAGGAGCGGCGGGTCAACATCGGCAAGCTCCAGGCGACCAACATGGGCGATCTGCTGATGCAGCCGGGGGCGCTCGAGCTGATGTCGATGTTGTCGAGCGAGGAGACGAACGACTTCCTGAACGAGCGCAACCTGGTGAAGGAGGAGCTCGTCGGGAACCTGGTCGACTGGCAGGACGCCGACGACATGCGACTGTACCAGGGCGGCTCGGAGGACTCCCTGTACGTGCACCTCCCCGACCCGTACAAGCCGAAGAACGCGCCGTTCGACACCCGGGACGAGATCCGTTTGGTCGACGGGTGGCACCTCGACGGGCTGTGGGAGCGGGTGGGGCGACACCTCACGATCTACGGGAGCGGCAAGGTCAACGTGAACACCGCGCTCGAGCCGGTGCTCAAGGGCCTGCTGATGGCGTACTACGACGGGTACGCCACCGACATCACCGTGCAGGACACGGTCGACGACATCATCCGCCTCCGGGGCGCCCCACTCGACGAGGGTGGGCTGTACTTCAACTCGGGGGAGCACTTCTTCAACGCCGTCACCAACGGCGAGTACGAGATCCATCCGCTGCCGCTCAAGCCGGACATCAAGTCGGTGGTCACCTCCACCTCGAACGTCTTCCGCATCAGCTCCGTCGGCGAAGTCGGCGACGCGCGGTGCGAGATCCACGTCGTCTTCGACTTCTCCAACGACCCGACCGGACGGGTGATCTTCTGGAAGATCCGGTGAGGACCACATGCCGAAGCTGATCACGCTCGATCTCGGGTCGCACGCGGTGAAGGCAATCACCTGGCGCGTCGTCGCGCGGGGGCAGGTCGAGCTCGAGCAGCGCCTCGAGCACCCCGTCCCGCAGGACGGGACGCCGGCGACGCTGGCCCACCGGCTGGCCGCGCTCGATCTCCTGCTGCAGGACAACCCTTCGCTCAAGCCCACGAGCGCCGACATCGTCCTGCTGGCGTGGCCGTCGAGCGAGGCGGCGTTCCACCGGGTCACGGTCCCGTTCTCGGAGGCGGCGCAGATCGATCAGACCTTGCCGTCGACCATCGAGAGCGAGGTCCCGTTCGAGCTCGACGACATGGTGCTCGCGTGGCGCATGGCGGAGCAGTCGCCGGGCCGGAACGACCTGCTGGTCGCGCTCGCGCGCAAGGCGCGGGTCCGCGAGTGGCTCACCGCGCTGGCCGAGCGCGGCATCGACCCGTCCGCGGTGCACATCGACGCGGACCTGTACGGCCCGTGGGGCGGGGCGGCGGCGGTCACCGACGACGACGCGTACGACGCACCTCCGGCGCCCCTGGTCGCGGTGATCGACGTGGGCCACGCCCACACCACGGTGAGCGTGGTGCGCGGCGCGACGGTGCAGTTCGCGCGCTCGATCAACGTGGGCGGCTGGGGGTTCACCCGCGCGATCGCCGACGTGATGCAGATCCCGTTCGTGCAGGCCGAGGACGTCAAGCACGGCCTGCCCACGGGCTCGATCGACGAGGACCCCACGGTGCTCGCGGGCGACGGCGGGGCGCGCTCCGGGTACAGCTCGTGGCCCGCGGCGGTGCGAGAGAAGGTCGACGGGGTGATGGGCCTCCTGCTGGCCGAGATCCGGTCCACGCTGATCAAGGCGGAGGACACCCTGCAGGCCGAAGTCGCTTCGGTGCGGATCACCGGCGGTGGGTCGAGGATCGCCGAGCTCCGCGCGTACCTCCACACCGACCTCGGCGTCCCGCTCGAGGACGCGGTCGACCCCCGCGGGGCGGAGACCCCGCCGGAGTTCGCGCTGGCCCAGGCCCTCGCGGGGGCGTCGAGCGGCGGCGGGTTCGTCGACCTCCGGGTCAAGGAGCTCGCGTTCCGCGGCCGGACCGACCTCGTGCGCTCGGCCCTCGGGTACGGGTTGTCGGGCGCGGCGTTCTTCAGCTTCGCCGCGCTGCTGATGTTCGGGTGGCAGTACCGGAACCTGGTGGTCGAACAGGCGTCCGCCGAAGAGGCCGTGCGGGCGATCGTCACCCGGTCGTTCCCCGAGATCCCCGCCGACTCGCTCGACACGATGAGCAAGGCGGAGGCGCTGATGGCCGAGTTCACCCAGGACGCGGTGACCCGCGCCGACGTGTTGGGGG
>JBEBJC010000162.1:0-12257 GCA_040080105.1 Myxococcota bacterium | reverse complement strand
TCGTCGTCGAGCTGGCCGACCGGCAGGAACATCGCGGGGACCCGCCTCCGCACCGCGAGGTCGTCGAGGCCGAACACCTCGAGCTCGACCACGAAGACCTCCTCGCCGCCGCGCGACTCGACCGGGAGCCGCGCGTACCGTTTACGGACGCCGTGTCTGGCGGCCGGGTCGACGGACAGCACGACCCGCTCGTCGTCGAACGTGGTGGAGGGCGCGTTGCCGAACGGCCGCAGCCGGGCTTCGCCCGACGCGAAGTCGGCGAACACGAGCCCGCTGGACGCCGTGGTCGCCGGCCCGGACGACCTGGAACGCGGCGCGGCGAGGATCGAGCGCGACCACCCGGCTGTCGATCGACAGGAGCGCGTGGACGTCGGGGCCCTCGGTCGCGACGCCGGAGGCGAGGGCGATCGCGCGGACCTTCGGCGTGTCGTCGTCGTACGCGAACGCGAACAGGGTCGCGCCGGTCGGGTCGACGTCGGCGGCGACGTACTCTCCGTCCACCGCGCCGCCGCGCACGACCTCGCCGGTGGCGGCCTCGCACAGCGCCCACCTGCCGTCCGCGTCCATCGTGACGACGCGGTCGCCCGCGAACGAGGCGTGGACGATACAGGCGCGGTGGTGGCCGACCTCGGCGACCTTCCGCCCGGGCCCGCCGTCGGCCGCGACCTCGTAGATCCGGACCATCCCCGACGGCGACCCGAGGACCATCAAGGTCTCGTCGCGGTTCCAGGCGATCTCGAACGCGTCCATGAGCCCCCTGGCTCCCGAGGTAGCCCTCCGACCGGCGTTCACGAGGTGAAACCCGACCCGCCGTCTCCCCCTTGGGCTCGTGGCGCCAGCGTCACCGTGAACCGCGCCCCGCCGAGCGGCGACTCGCCGACCTCGACCTCGCCGCCGAGCGCGCTCGCGCGGGCCCGCACCGAGTACAGTCCGAGCCCGGACCCGCTCGGCTTCGTCGTCCGCAGCGCGGAGAACAGGTCCGGCCGCCGGTCGGGTGGTACGCCCGGCCCGTCGTCGTCGACCTCGATTCGGGCTCGGCCGTCGACCTTCGCCACCCGGACCACCACGTGCCCGCGCCCATCGGTGGCCTCGCCAGCGTTGATCAGCAGGTTGGACGCGATCTGAGCGAGCAGCCCCGCGCTCGTGACCACCGGTACGGGCTCGCCCTCGACCTCGACCCGACACTGGCGCAGCGAGTGGTGGGCGCGCAGCACGTCCACCGAGCCGCGGATCGCCTCGACCAGCTCGAGCTGTTGTGCGTCGGTCGCGGTGGAGTGGCGGACGGCCGACACGAGGCGCCGGTTCAGCTCGAGGATCCGCTCCGACGACTGGAGGACCAGGTCGATCGAGCGCCGGTCCATCTCGTCGTGCACCTCCATCCCGTCGACCTCGCCGAGCAGCACCGTCAGCGCGTTGTTCACGTCGTTCGCGATCGCGCCCGCCATCGTGCCCGCGAGCGCCTGCCGCTCCGCGGTGACCAGGAGCTCCCGCTGGCGGGCGAGCAGCTCCGCCGACCGCTGATCGCGCTGCAGGCTGGTCCCCGCGGTCACGAACACGAGCCCGGTCGTGAACACCACGAACGCGAGGCCCTTCCACTGCTCGATCTGGCCGAGCTCGACGACCGATCGGGCCAGGTGGGCCGCCGCGCCGGAGGACAGCGCGATGTACGCCGCCACCACGCACCCGTAGATCGCGGCCAGCGCAGCTGCGCGGCGTCAGGGGCTGCGTGGGGGCGCGGTCGTTGCCATGGCGCGAGTATGGATCGAGCGCGCGCCCACGTCGAGGTCCGCTGCGCTCGACTCGCGCGGGGAGAGGGGCTGATTCCGCCTCCCGGGGGGCGTCATCGGCTCGCGTCCCAGCCGAGCTTCACCACCAGCGCCGTGACCACCCCCAGCACCACCCACCGCACCAGCCGGTCCCCGCCGCGCACCGCCACGTGGGACCCGGCGAACGCGCCCGCGAGCTGCGCGCCGGCCATCGGCAGCGCGAGGGACCAGTCCACCGTGCCGTGCGCCGCGAACAGCGCCATCGCCGCCAGGTTCGACGCGAAGTTCACCACCTTCGCCTCGGCCGACGCGCGCACCAGCGCGTAGCCGAGCAGCCACACCTGGCCCACGATCAGGAATGTGCCGGTGCCGGGGCCGAAGAACCCGTCGTACGCCCCCACCACCGCCGCGATCGCGAGCCCCCACCCGGCGGGGCGGCCGCGGTCGACCGGCTCGAGCGGCGGACGCAGGGCGAGCGCCACCCCGACCCCGACCAGCAGCGCCAACACCACCGGGCGCAGGGTCGCGGGCGACATCGTCGACACCAGCGCCGCGCCCGCGAGCGAGCCCGCGAACCCGACCGCGAACCGACCCGGGGCGGTCTTCCGATCCACCCACCCGGCCCGGGTGAAGCTCACGAGCGCGGCGCCGCTGCCGAACACCGCCTGGCCCTTGTTCGTGCCGAGCGCCACGTGCGGCGGCAGCCCGGCCGCGAGCAGCGCGGGCAACGTGAGCAACCCGCCGCCGCCGGCGATCGCGTCGACGAACCCGGCCACGAACGCCACCCCGACCAGTGCGGCGATCATTGTCGGTCCTCGGACTCCGTCCTGCGGAAACTCGCGCGGACCCAGTCCGGCACCGACGCGACCACCCCGTGGCCCCGCGCGGCATCGCCCTCGGGGCGCCACACCCACCCGCGCTCGACCGCCTGCGCGTACCCGTCGCCGTCGGCGTCGGGCGCCAACCCGCCGAGCGGGACCGTCCCGCCGGAGGTGCGGGCGTGGAGCCGGTGCCCGCCGGGCTCGAGCTCGGTGACCGTCACCGTCGAGCGCGCGGGATCGGCCAGCGCCTCGTCCGACGTGCGCAGCCACCACCACGACCCGCCGCCCACGTCGTACAGCAGGAACACGTCGTAGTCCTCGTCGCCGCTCGCCGCGCCGACCACCCGGGTCGCGCGCACGGTGGTCTCCGTCACGGTGAAGCCGCCCGGGGGTGGGTCCCACGGCCCGCGCACCTCTCGCAGCCGCCGCAGCGCGATCTGGCGCGACGTGAGCGCGACCGCCGCGCACAGCGCCCCGCTCACGGTGGCGATGAACCGCACCGCGGTCCAATCGAGCGCGAACCCGATCGCGCCGCCAATCAACAGGGCGATCGCCACCCCGCCGAGATCGCGCGCGCCTCTGGTCGCGAGCTGTTCGGCGGTGCGGCGCCAGATCTCGCGCCGGCGGCCGACCTCGGCCTGCTCGGCTGCGTCGAGCGGGCGCTCCTTGGCGTCCACCATCACCGGATCTCGTCGAACGCGCCGGCGCGGACCAGCTCGCCCACCTTCACCAGGTCGGGGTGGAGCACCTGGTCGTCGTCCCACCGGGCCACGCGCTCGCGCACCTTCTCCCACGCGCGGCGGGTCAGCCGGCCGGGCTGCTGGGGCTCGACCGCGCCGAGCTGCCCGTCGGGGCCGACCGCGCGGCCGGCGATGCGGAAGTCGAGCCCCTGCGCGGCGCACAGCAGCTCGATCCCGACCACGTCGGCCACCCGGTCGATCACCGCCAGCGCCGACCGCGCCGCGACCGGCCCCATCGACGCGTGGTCCTCCTGGTGCTGCACGGTCGGGATCGAGTCGATCGAGGCCGGCATGCACATCGCCTTCATCTCGGCCAGCACCGACGCGGCGGTGTACTGCGCGAGCATCAGCCCGCTGTTCACGCCCGAGCCGGGCACGAGGAAGCTCGGCAACCCCGACAGCCGGCCGTAGGTCAACCGGAACACCCGGCGCTCGGCGATCGACGCGACCTGGGTCATCGCGATCTTCAGGTGGTCCATCGCGAGCGCGACCGGGGCCGCGTGGAACGCGCCGGTCTCGACCACCCCCTCGTCCTCGAGCACCAGCGGGTTGTCGGACGGGGCGTCGAGCTCGCCCTGCACCACCGCGCGGACCTGGCGCACCGCGTCGCGGGCGGCCCCGAGCACCGCCGGCGCGCACCGCACGCTGAACGAGTCGGGTGACCGCTGCGGGGTCACGAGCTCGCTGCCCTCGACCAGGTCCCGCAGCCGCGCGGTGGCCTCCTCGATCCCGCGGTGGCCCCGGGCGGCGGCGGCGCCGGGCGACAGGCACCGCTTGTCGGCCCGCACCACCTCGAACGACAGCGCCGCCGCGACCTCGGCCGCGCGCAGCACCCGCTCGGCCCGCGCCACCGCGAGCGCGGCGAGCGCCGTGGTGTACGACGAGCCGTTCAGCAGCGACAGGGCCTCCTTCTCGGTCGGCTCGAACGGCGGGAGCGCCGAGGTGCCGTCGAGCACTGGGCCGCCGTAACCGAGCGCGACCCGCGCCACGTGCGCGAGCTGGATCGAGCCCGCGGTCCCCACGTCGCCGATCGACGGGACCACCGGGACCACGTCGTCGCGCAGGAGCTCGAGCAGCCGACCGACCAGCGCCGGGCGGACCCCGGACCACCCGCGGGCGAGCGCGTGCGCCCGGGTCACGATCAGCGCCCGGACCTCCTCCGCCGGCAGCGGCGGGCCGACGCCGGCGCAGTGGCCGAGCACGAACAGCCGCGCGGCCTCCCCCGACGCAGTCGGCGCCTCGCCGCCCACCAGCCACTCCCACTTGTCGCGCAGCACGTCGACCGAGCCGCTCGCGGCGAACGCGGTCGCCGAGGCCTCCATCCGCGCGCGCGCGGCGGGCGACAACACCGCGGCGGCGCGCCCGAGCGCGATCTGCTCCACCACCTCGATCCCCAACGAGTCGCCGATCGCGTGCTCAGACATGGTCGTGCACCCGCGTCAGCGGCCCGACCGCCCGCTCCACGTCGCGCACCAGCGAGCCGTCGCGCACGAGCTCGACCACCCGCGCGATGTCGTCGGCCGGGAGCTCGCCGGCGATCGTGCCGTCGAGCCGGGTGAACGCGGGCCCGGTGCCGGCGCCGAGCCGCTTCGCCACCCCCCGCGTGCGCATCCGGATCGCGCGGGTGGCGGCGAGCAACTCGATCGCCACCACCTGCTCGACCAGCTGCAGCACGTCGTGCGCGCGCCGGGCGGCGGAGGTGCTCATCGCCACGTGGTCCTCCTGGTCTTCACACGTCGGGATCGTGTCGGCCGCGTTCGGGAACGCGAGCTGGCGGGCGGTGGCCACCGCGGCCGCCGCCGCCACTTGGGGCATCATCAGCCCGAGCCCCGGGCCGTCGACCAGCAGCGGCGGGAGCCGCGACGACAGGTCGCCGGTGGTGAGCCGGTACGTGCGCCGCTCCGACAGCGCGCCGAGCTCACACAGCGCGAGCTTGAGGTGGTCGACCGCGAACCCGACCGGCTCACCGTGGAACAGCCCGGCGGAGAACGCCTTGTTCGGCTCCGGCTCGTCGACCAGCACCACCGGGTTGTCGGTGGCGGCGTTGATCTCGATCGACACCTGGCGACCGGCGTAGGTGACCGCGTCCCGCACCGCCCCGAGCACCTGCGGGGTGCACCGGAGCGAGTACGCGTCCTGGACCTTGTCGGGCACCGAGTCCACGAGCTCGCTCCCCTCGAGCAGCCGCCGCAGGTCGCCCGCGGTGGCGATCGCCCCGGGGAACGGCCGCAGCGCGTGCACCGCCGGGTGGAGCGCGCGGGTCGTGGCCCACAGCGCCTCGAACGACAGCGCGGCCGCGATCACCGCCGCGTGCACGAGGCTCTCCGCGTCGTGGCAGGTGAGCGCGCCGATCGCGGCGGTGAGCTGCGCGCCGTTGGTCATCGCCAGGCCTTCCTTGGGCCCCGGCACGAGCCGCCCGATCCCGGCGCGGGCCATCGCGACCCCGCCCGCCATCCGCTGCCCGGCGAACGTGGCCACCGACAGATCTTCGCCCTCGCCCTCGAACACCACCAGCCCGAGGTGGGCGAGCGGCGCGAGGTCCCCCGACGACCCACACGAGCCGCGCGACGGGACCTCGGGCACCACGCCGCGCTCGAGCATCCGGCACAGGGTGTCGACCAGCAGCGGGCGGCACCCCGACGCCCCCTTCGCGAGCGCGTTGGCCCGCAGCAGCATCATCGCCCGCACCTGCTCTTCGGGCACCGGCGGCCCGACGCCGGCGGCGTGGGACCGGATCAGGTTCCACGACAGCGCCCGGATCTGGTCGTCGGCGATGCGCACCCGGGCGAGTGAGCCGTACCCGGTGTTCACCCCGTACACCAACATCGGCCGCCCGTCGGGGCCCTTCAGCTCACCGCTCGCCGCCTGCGCCACCCACGCCGCCGACCGCTCCATCCGGGCCCGTGCCTCGGGCGCGAGCTCCACCGCCAGCTCACCACGCGCGATGCGGGCCACGAGCGGCAGCGTGAGGCTCGCCCCATCGAGCGACTGAGAAGACGGCACTGTCCCTCCGGACGCCCCGCGTAACCCGCCGCGTCTACCGCCTCCGCTGGAACACGACCTGTCCGTCGGGCGGGTCCGGGAGCTGGACGAAGTCGCGCGCGAGCCGCTCGCGGTCCTCGAGGAACGCCCAGCTGCCGCCCAGCGCCTGCCGCCGCAGCACCACGTACTCGGCGCCCAGCGTGTCGCACATCGTGAGGAAGTCCGCGTACGAGGTGTGGGTCCACACCCAGTGGTACCCGACGCCGGTGGTCCGCCACGCCACCCGCTGGACCTGCGCCGAGTCCATCGCCACCACCACCCGCCCGCCCCGCTCGGCCGCGCGGGCGTCGAGCCACCCGACCAGCTCAGCGTGCCGCTCGTCGGTCAGCAGCTCCTCCTGCGGCTCGGCCACGTGCCGCGCCACGGTGTGGGCGCCGATCACCAGGGTCGAGCCGAGGATCACCACCCCGAACGTGCGCGCGAGCGGCGAGGCCTGGCGCACGAGCCACGCCATCGGCAGCAGGAACGCCGGCAGGCTCATCAGCCCCTGGCGGGTCGCGAAGTACCACGACCCGTTGTAGTGCTTGTGGATCGCGTGCACCGACAGCAGCGCCCCGAGCGCGAACACGGTGACGAACCAGCCCGCGGCAGCCCCCGGAGCGCGCAGCCTGGCGAGCACCCCGCGCCAGCCCACCTGGCGCACCAGGTCGCGCGCCGCGCCCACCGCGAACGGGATCGCGAGTGGCAGCGCCCAGTGCATCGTGTGGAACGACGAGGTGTACGACGCGCCGGAGATCGGGTCCCACGCCACGATCACCCCGAGCGCCCGGTCGAGCAGCAGGTCGAGCGGCCCCTCGTTCTCCACGATCACGTCGATCGGGCCGAGCAGGTCGTTCGCCCGGTTCTGGTCGAACCGCAGCAGCGAGCCGAGGGTGGGGTGGGCCACGAACGTGGTCAGGTGGAGCCACCAGCCGCCGATCCACCCGGTCGTCACCGCGAGTGACACCGCCGCGTGCCGCGCGAGCGGCCACCGGGGCTCGAGCGCGAGCCGGGCGGCGTACGCCGTCGCCATCGCCATCGGCGCGACCAGGAACTGGAACCGCGACAGGTACAGCAGCCCGAGCCAGCACCCGGCCTCGACCGCCCACCCGAGCCCGGTGTCGGCGCCCTTGTGCACCACCCGCCACAGGAACAGGAACAGCAGCAGGAACGCGAGGGGCTCGGTGTACGGCAGGCTCGAGAAGAACACGAACTCGGTCTGCACCGCGAGGCCGAGCGCGAACACGTGACCGGCGTGTAGCCCCGGCAGCTCGCGCGGGAACACGGGCTCGGGCCACCACGCCCGCCCGAACCCGAACGCCGCCGCCACCGCCCCGAACGACAGCAGCACCGGGAGCCAGTGGCTGGTCGCGTGCAGGTCGAGCACCCGCCCGCACATCCCCAGCACCCACGGCCACAGGGGGTAAACCGAGGTGGGGTAGGGGAACGACGGGTAGCCGAAGTGGTACAGCGACACGTCGCTCACCAGGCCCTCGCCGTCGCGCACGTGCTGCGCGACCTCGGCGTAGTACCCACCGTCGACG
Source organism: Myxococcota bacterium (assembly GCA_040080105.1). Classification (GTDB taxonomy): domain Bacteria; phylum Myxococcota_A; class UBA796; order UBA796; genus JACKER01. The sequence goes on along the minus strand of JBEBJC010000162.1, from coordinate 4,365 downwards.
TACATCGTCACGATCGGCGCGGTCTGGGCGAGGCGCGCGGGGACCCACGCCGCCATCATCCATAGGAACAGCCGGACGTCGGCGGGGACGCGGCCCCCCATCGGTGTGCCTCCCTCGGGCGTCGAGGACCCCATGGCCTAGAGCCCCGTGACCCGCTCGGCCCACCGCAGCACCTCGTCCGCGACCCGCTCCCACCCCGGCTCGAAGCAGGTGGCGTGGCTCCGACCCTCGAACTCGAGGTACTCGGTGGTCGCCCGCGCGTCGTCGTACTTCCGGTAGTTGCGGAAGTTCATGTGCGGCGTGACCGTCCGGTCGTCGCTGCCCGACACGATCAGCAGCGGCGCCCGCTCGTCGTCGTCCCAGTCGATCCGGCCCGCCGCCGAGAACAGCGCGGTCTGACGGAAGATCCGGGTGGGGGTGGGCACCGCGGTCCGCTCCCACTCCGACCGGGCCAGCGCCGGGGGCGCGCCGTTGGCGAAGTTCTTCGCGAACGCCTCGGGCGACAGCACGGTGGTGTGCTTGCCGCCGCCCGCCCCGAACGTCGCCGGCAGCGACGACCCGATCGCCCGCATCGACGGGAACACGCCCCTGGGCGGGGCGGGGTGGATCGCGACCCCGGCGGCGCCGAGGCCGCGCTGCATCAGCAGCTGCACGAACAGCCCGCCGTAGCTGTGCCCGATCAGGATCGGCGGCTCGGGCAGCGAGCGGATCACGTCGGCGTAGTGGTCGACGATCTCGGTGATCCCGAGCTTGCCGGGGTCACCGGGGGAGGCGCGCTGGTCGGCGGCGCGGTCGACCTCCCCGGGCCAGCCCGGCACGACCACGGTGTAGCCCGCCGCCTGGTACCGGGCGGAGAACCCGTCCCAGCTGTCGGCGTTCACGAACGCGCCGTGCACCAGCACGATGGTCTTCGTCACCCGGCCCTCCGGCCGAACGACGTATCGCGGCGGCTCACGGAGCGAACCCGAACAACGCCTCGAAGTTCTGCGCGAGCTGGTCGACCACCCGCTCGAGCGGCCAGCCCCACAGCTCGGCCGCGTAGGCCGCGGTGACCGACACGTTCGCCGGCTCGTTCGTGACCCCGCGCTCCGGCCCGAGGTACGGGCAGTCGGTCTCGAGCAGCACCTTGTCGCGCGGGAGCTCGCGCAGCAGCTTGGTGAACGCCTCCGACTTGCGCGCGTTGGCCGGGATCGACAGCCAGTGCCCGTGCTCTGCGATCCGGAGCCCGAGCCGGGTCTTGCCGCCGAAGCAGTGCCAGTCGACCCGGGTGGCGCCCTCCTCCTGCAGCACCTCGAGCATCCGCGCCTCGGCCTTCCGGCTGTGCACGATCACCGGCTTGTCGGCCTCGATCGCCAGCCGAACGAGCGACCGGAACACCTCCTCCTGCCGTGCCCACAGCCCCTCGGGCACCCAGTGCCGATCGAGCCCGATCTCGCCCACGGCCACCGCCTGGTCGACGTGGTCGCGCACCCACCGCACCGCGTCGTCGGCGGGGACGACCTCGGCGTCGGGGCGCTCGTACGGCACGCCCTGGGCGAGCATCTCGGGCAGCACCGCGTCGACCGGGTACAGCCCGAACGCCGGCCGCACCATCGGCTCGCGCGCGGCCAGCGCCCGCACCGCCTCGTTGTCGGCCGGGTTCAGCCCGTTGCTGACGATGGTGGTGACGCCGGCGGCGCGCGCGGCCGCGACGACCTCGGTCGCCCGGGGCGACAGCCGCCGGTCGGTGAGGTGCGCGTGTACGTCGTGCAGGCCCATCACGCAGCGCCTGGAGACGGGTAGCTGCCGCCCACGAACCGGTCCCACATCCGGTCGGACAGCCACCGCCGCAGCGTGAGCAGCAGCGTGGCCGACCAGGTGACCACCACCCGCGCCGGCGCCCGGGGCGCAGCCACCGCGGCCGCGATCGCGTCGGCCACGTCGGACGGGGTGCCGCCGAACCGCGCGAGTGGGCCGTCGGTGTACGCGGAGACCGTCAGCTGGCCCACCGCGGCGTTGAACTTCGCGTACGGGTCGTCGCCGGCCGGGATGTCGGCCATCTCGCGCGACACCGCGTCGGCGAACGAGGTCCGGATCAGGCCCGGCTCGACCAGGATCACGTCGATCCCCCAGCCCGCCACCTCGAACCGCAGCGCGTCGGACAGCGCCTCGAGCGCGTACTTGCTCGCATGGTAGATCCCGCCCCCGGGAAACGTGAGCTTGCCGCCCATCGAGCCGACGATCACCACCTTGCCCCACCGCTGGGACCGCATGCCCGGGAGGCACAGCTGGGTCAGCCGCAGCAGCCCGAACACGTTGGTCTCGAACTGCTTGCGCACCTTGTCGAGCGGGACCGACTCGACCGCTCCGGACTGGGAGTACCCGGCGTTGTTGATCAACACGCCGATCGGGCCGTGGGCGCGCTCGATCTCGGCCACCGCCGCCACCATCGACGCCTCGTCGAGCAGGTCGAGCGACAGCACGTGGCACCCCGCCGCGGCGAGCGTGGACAGGGCCTCGGCCTTGCGCGCGGTGGCGACCACCGTGTGGCCGGCCGCCTTCAGCGCGAGCGCGGTCGCGTGACCGATCCCCGACGAGCACCCCGTGATCAACACCACCTTCGACGCACTACCCATGGCCACTCCCCCGCACGCGCGCGGCGATCAACAAGTCGTGGACGAGCTCTCGCAGGTCGCGCTCGAAGTCGACCTGCATCAGCGCGAGGTCCGGCGCCTCGGCCAGCGCCTCTCGCACGGAATCGGACAAGCTGGACATCTGGCAGAACGACACGATCGCGCCGTGCAGGCGGAGCAGCAACCGCGCCGCCGCCTCGATCGACAGCCAGCCGAGGTGGGTGTGCAGCACCGCGGCGAGCCCCATCACCCCGCGCGCCATCTCGCGCTTGAACGCGATCACCGCGGCCGCCGGGGCGTGGGCTTCGAGCACCACGTGCATCAGCCCGACCATCGTGACCAGCCGGGTCCGCGTGGTCACCGCGCGGGCCAGCGCCGCCGCCAACCCCTCCGGGTCGGTCGGCAGGGCGGGCACCTCGCGGGTCAGCGTGGCGAGCAGCTCGCCGTACTCGGCCTGCAGCGCGGACAGGAACAGCTCCTCCCGGCTCTCCCAGTACAGGTACGGCGTGCCCTTCGCGAGGCCGGCCGCCCCGGCGACCTGGGCCATCGTGACCTGGTCGTACGGCACGTCGAGCAACAGATCGACCGCGGCGTGCAGGATCTGCTCACGTCGGACCTGCTTTGCCTGTGCGCTGCGGGCTCGGTTCACCTCGCCCCGATAACTGACCCCTGGTCAGTTAGCCAGGTCCCGCGCCCCCGAACGTCAGGGCAGGCACCCGGGCCGGACGCGGCGGCACACCGACACCGGCGCGTCGGTCTCGACCGTGCGGATCACGATCGCCGACAGGTCTTCGGTGCACGCGTCGTCGTCGCAGTTCAGCCCGGCGTCGAAGAACTGCACGTCGAGGGTGACCCCGCCGTCGTGTGAGACCACGTCGACCTCGTCGGGCTCGACCGTGAGCGCGCACGCGCGCGGCTGGTGGTACCACACCGCCACCGCCTGCACGCTCGGGAACGGCAGGATCGGGATCGTGGTGTACCCGATGCCGAACATGAACTCCTCGTACGAGGCCTCGTCCTGGAACACCAGGCCGGGCACGTCCGGCAGGTGGTCGAACTGGAACAGGTTCGTCCCGTCGCGGGTGTCGATCACCGTGGTGTCGACGAGGTTGGTCTGCGGCGGGTCTTCGAGGCAGTCCCCCTCGACCAGCACCCCTCCCACGTACTCGGGCACCGAGAACGTGTCGGCTCCCGTACACCCGGCGAACACGGCCCACAGCGGCATCGACATCGGTCCCCCGCCCGCCATTGTACGCGCCCGACGGCCGCGTGGCGACCGGCGCGCACATCCCGTACAATGGGCGCCGGTTGGGGGGAGGCACGCGATGATCCTCATGTGGCTGGCGGCGGGCTGCGCCGACGACGCGAAGTACCTCGAGAAGCTCGACGGCACCTGGGCCGGGACGGTGACCGTGATCGGCGGCCCGTTCGAGATCCATGGGGGCTTCGACTTCGACGACGAGACCGAGATCCTGCTCGGTGAGGTCACCGTGGGAGAGACCGAGGGCAGCCACACCTACGCCGTCCGGCGGTGGGAGGTCATCAAGGACGTGACGTACCTCGAGATGACCGACCTGCTCGACGGCACGCGCGGGCTCGACCTGAACGTGACGGTCGCGGGTGAGCTGTCGGGCGACGCCACGGTGCGGTATCCGTGCCAGGGTGGGCCGTGTGGTTGGGAGGGCACCGTGACGATGCAGTCGGCGCTGCCGACGGGCGGCACCGGGGCCACCCCGACGCCGCCGACCGAGAC
>JBEBJC010000161.1:0-12275 GCA_040080105.1 Myxococcota bacterium | reverse complement strand
GTTCGAGCGGGTCGGGTCGGGGCCGGGCCCGACGGTCGTGGTCGACTACGCCCACACCCCCGACGCGCTCGCGCGGACGCTCGACGCCGCGCGGGCGCGCTGCCCGGGGCGGCTGTGGGTCGTGTTCGGGTGTGGGGGTGGCCGCGACGCCGAGAAGCGCCCGTTGATGGGGGCGATCGCCGCCGCTCGCGCGGACCGGGTGATCGTGACCACCGACAACCCGAGGTGCGAGGACCCCGCTCGGATCGCGGCGCAGGTCGTGTCGGAGCCGGAGACCCGCGCGGCGGTCGAGGCCGGGCGGGTCGTCCACGTACCGGAGCGTCGGAGCGCGATCCGGTCGGCGGTCGGGTGTGCAGAGGTCGGCGATTGGGTGCTGATCGCCGGCAAGGGTCACGAGGTGACGCAACAGCTCGCCGACGGGATCGTCCCGTTCGACGACCGGGCGGTCGCCGCGGAGGCCCTCCAACAGAGAGGGGAGGTAGTAAATGGCGTTGAATCGAGATCTATTCTTGGCGGCGGTGGCGGCGATCGGGTCCGCGGGCTGCGTCGTCCCGAAGGACACGACCTGCGACAGCGCTGACAGCAGCTGCGGGACGACCGAAGGGACGACCGAGGGGACGACCGAAGGGACGACCGAGGGCACGACCGAAGGGACGACCGAGGGGACGACCGAAGGGACGACCGAAGGGACGACCGAGGGGACGACCGAGACCGGCGGGTCTGGCTACACCACTTGGACCGGCGGGTCCGGTTTCACCACCTGGACCGGCGGGTCCGGCTTCACCACCTGGACCGGCGGGAGCGGCGACACCCTGTGAGCTCCGGTGCTACGAGCGGCTGCTCGCCTCCGCGGCGGGAGATCGCTCCAGCACCAACGCGAAGAACCGGGTGACCAGCGGCCCCGGGCCGGGCTCGGTCACCGGGACCCACTCGAGCCCCTCCACCCGCTCGGGCAGGGCGGCGGCGAGTGAGATCGGCGTCCAGGCGCGCGCCTCGAGCGAGGGCGCGAGAGCCCGGACCCCCTCCCACGAGCGGCGGGCCAGGTGGCGCGCGGACAGGTCCACGCCGAGCCAGTCGTCCAGTCGGTGCAGCTCGGCGCGTAGCCCGAGGGCGCCGGCGATCCGCACCAGGTGGCCCGGGTGGATCGAGACCTCGGGGTGGTCGAGCTGGACGGCCTCGGCCGGCGGCGCGTCGACTGCGCCGAACTCGGTGAGCCACGCCACACCTCCGGGGGCGAGCACCCGTGCGAGCTCCTCCACCAGCTGCCAGGCGCCGAGGTTGTGGAACGAGCCGGGCGGGCAGCGGTCGAGTTCGTACCGCTCGATCCGCTGCTCGACCTCGGGGGAGGGGGCACCGACCGGGACCGCCGCGAGGTCGGCTGCGACCTCGTTGCACAACACCAGCGGCACGCTCCGGTCGCGGAACGGAAGGCACGTCGCGGACGCGAGCACCCCGTGCGAACCGGGGAGCAGCTCGGCTTGCGCGGCCAACAGCGCCGGCGACCGGTCGACCCGGACGAACCGGGCAGGGTCCCCGAACGCCGCCGCGAGCCGTCCCGTCCCTGGGCCGATCTCGACCACCGTGCCGTCGACCCGGTCGCCGATCCGCGCTCGCAGCCGCTCGCGCACCCGGGCGCCGTACACGCTGCCCTGCAGCGCGCCCGACGGCTCGGACCACACGTGCGCGACCGTGGTCTCGATGTCGTCGAACCTCCGGTGGGCGGGCATCTGGTCGTGGTACCGATCGAGGGTGGTGCGACCGAGGTCGTCGTGGTGGTCCGCCGCGCGCGGGTGGTCGGGGCGCGCCGGCGCCGCCTGGCTGAGCTCGCGTGGACGGGCCCCCGCGGGCCACAGCTGCACGAGCTGGACCCCGGCGTCGGTCCAGGCAGCGACGAGCGCCGTCGCGCGGTCCACCGGGACCCCGGCGCGGCTCGCGGCGGCGGCGAGCGTGCGCGCGCCGTTGAACGCCCGCCACAACGCGAGCGCGTCGGCGTCGAGGGGCACCGGACGGTACTGGGGGCCGCCCGCGGTCCAGGCTGCAGGCACGGGCGCCCACAGCGCGGGCCGCTCGGGCAGCAGCAGCACCCGGGGCTGCCGGTGCGGCACCGCCGTCGTCGGGTCTGCTGGCTCGCCGAGCGCCGCGCGCCTCCGCGGCTCGGGTTCGGCGCCCTCGGCGAACGGGAACCACCGCCCGGTGCCCGGGTGGTACAGCGCGGACCGGCCGCCCCCGAGCGCCAGCGTCAGTGGTGGTACGGGACCCCCTCGAGCAGCGTCAGCGCGCGGTACAGCTGCTCGTACAGCACCACCCGCGCGACCTCGTGGTTCAACACGAGGTCGGACAGCCGCACGGTGCGCCAGGCCCCGGCCCGCACCGCGGCGCCGTGGCCGTACGGCCCGCCGACCCCGAACACCACGCCGCCGTGCTGGCGGCCGGCGTCGACCATCGCAGCGAACCCGTGGGAGTCGAGGCGCTCTCCGCGCTCGTCCAACGCCACCAACCGCTCGCGCGCCGAGACCTTGGCGAGCAGCCGCTCGGCCTCGGCGTCGCGCACCCGGTCCACCTCGCCGCGAAACGGTTCGGCGCGGACATCGTCGGACTCCACGCCCCCGTACCGCTTCATCCGACGGGTCCAGTCGGCTACGGCCTCGTCGGCCCACGCGCACCGGCTCGCGCCGACGATCAGCACCCGAAAACGTGCGCCCACCGATCAGCCGTTCAGCTCGATCTCCGACGTGATCGGCTCGTCGTCGTCGTCGTCGTCGTCGTCGTCGTCGGTGGCGGAATCGCCCTCGCCCTCGGACTCGGGGACCGCGAGCTTCGGCGCGTCGCCCCACAGACCGTCGAGGTTGTAGAAACCGCGCAGCGGCTCGTCGAACAGGTGGACGACCACCGAGCCGAAGTCGAGCAGCACCCACCGGGCCGCGGTGACACCTTCGACCCCGACACACGGGATCTGCAGCTGCTTCTTCGCGTGCAGGCGGAGGTGCTCCGCCAGGGCCGCCACGTGGCGGCGGTTCCGCGCGGTGCACAACACGAACACGTCGGTGTAGTCGACCAAGTTCCGCATGTCCAGGATCGCCACGTCGGATCCCCGATGGTCCAACGCGACCTTGGCGAGCGCACTGGCGATGAGTTCTGGCTCGATGGGGGCCTCCGGTCCGTGCGTCGCGGACGGGGGCACGGGCCCATCGACCGGTGCGCTGTTTGCAGCGCGCACGAACACCCTCTATTGTGCGTCTTTCACGCGAGGTCGGCAACCCGCGCGGTGGCCGATCGCAGGGTCGGTCGGTCGATGCGCCGCCAGGAACGCCGTCAGCCCTCGGTGAGCACCAGGTACTCGATCCCCTCGACCTCGAGCAACTTCCCGCTGAGCTCGAGCCGGCCCCCGGTCGCGCCGCGGCGCTCGAGCACCTCGAGCACCTCGTTCGCGACCACGTGGATCTTCGCGTCGGGGCCGACGGTGTACGGCGACGCGACCTTCGACGGCAGGGCGTTGTCGGAGGGCACCAGGCGGCCCACGTAGCTCCACGGCACGCCTTCGGTGAGGACCCGCTGCGCCATCATCCCGGTGGTCCACGCGCAGTTGTCGGCGCCGACCAGCTCGGCCTGGCGCGCGCACTTCGCCGGGTCTACCGCTCCCGCCGTCCGCGGGGGAGGCACCGGGCAGTCATCGTCGCCGGTGGTGCCTCCACAGGCGAACGCCGTGCTCGCCGACCAGCTCCACGCGACGATCACCACCGTTCCGATCATTCGACCCTCGGCAGACTCCGGAAACCTAGCTGCGTTCCTCGAGGGCCTCAACCGGAGTGACGAACGATGACTGGAGGGTGCTCCAAATCCGCTCCAGCAGCGGTTTCAGGCCGTCACCGGACACGGCGGACAGCCCGAGCGCGGGGAGCCCGGCGGCCTGCAACTCCCGCAGGCGCTCGTCTCGCTCCTCCGGAGGCAACACGTCGCACTTCGACAGCACCACGATCTGCGGGCGCTTCGCGAGCTCGGCGTCGTACGCTTCGAGCTCGGCGTTGATCGTGGCGATGGCCTCGACCGGGTCGAGCTCCGCGTCGGCGGCGACCAGGTGCACCAGCACCTTGCACCGATCGAGGTGACGCAAGAACCGGTGGCCGAGCCCCGCACCGTCGGCCGCCCCCTCGATCAGCCCCGGGAGATCCGCGACCACGAACGATCGACCCTCGCCGAGGGGGACCACCCCGAGGTTCGGCACCAACGTGGTGAACGGGTAGTCCGCGATCTTCGGTCGCGCGGCGCTGATCCGGGAGATCAAGGTGGACTTGCCGGCGTTCGGGAACCCGAGCAGCCCCACGTCGGCGAGCAGGCGCAGCTCGAGCCGCACCCGCATCTCCACCCCCGGCTCTCCCTCCTGGGCGTGCAGCGGGGTCTGGTGGGTAGCGGTGGCGAAGAAGTGGTTGCCCTTGCCGCCGCGCCCGCCGTCGAGCCGCCACTCGACCCCTTCACGATCGAGGTCGGCGAGGATCTCGTCGGTGGCGGCGTCGTGGATCACGGTCCCCACGGGCACCCACAACAACGTGTCGTCGCCGCCGCGACCGGTCATGTCGTTCTGACCGCCGGCCTTGCCGTCGTCGCCGCGGTACACCTTGTTGAACCGGAAGTCCACCAAGGTGTTGCGCGAGGTGGTGGCGCGGAACACGACCGAGCCGCCCTTGCCGCCGTCTCCCCCGTCGGGCCCGCCGCGAGGTTGGTACTTCGCGCGGCGGAACGACACGAGGCCCGGCCCGCCGTGGCCCGAGGCGATCGCGAATGTCACTTCATCGACGAACTTCATCGCGAACGCTCGCTGGGCCCTGCCGGCCTGGCTGTCAGGCCAGCTCGACCGGGTCCACGGTGACGAACTTGCGGTTGTTCCGGGTGTGGAACCGAACCTTTCCTTCGACCTTCGCGAACAGCGTGAAGTCCTTGCCCATCCCGACGTTCACGCCCGGATGAAACTTGGACCCCACCTGGCGCACGATGATCGCGCCGCCGCGAACGGCCTCGCCGTCGAACGCCTTGATGCCGCGGTACTGCGGATTCGAATCACGACCGTTCCGAGTAGAACCGGAACCTTTCTTGTGTGCCATCGGTGCTGCTCCTAGCCGACGATGTCGAGGACTTCGAGGGTGGTGAGGGAGTGACGGTAGCCGTGCCGCCGCCGGTACCGCCGGGTGCGGACGTACTTGAAGCTCCGCAGCTTCTCACCGCGGGGGTGGTCCACCACCTTCACGGTGACCGACGCGCCCGGCACGGTCGGCGCGCCGACCTTGACTTCGGCGCCGTGCACGAGCAACACCCGATCCAGGGTGACGGTGGAACCGACCTCGGCCGCCATCCGGTCGACCTGAATCGTGTCGCCCTTGGCGACGCGGTACTGCTTACCGCTGGTCTCGACGATCGCGTACATCGACTCTCCTTGCGGGCGCGCGCGGATGCGCGACTTCGATGGCCCCCCGGGAGGCCGCAGCCCCCGGGCAAACCCGGTACTCCCCGGGCGAACAGGACGGTCTCCGCGCAGGCGGATCCGAGCGGCAGCACGTAAGCCGGCCGCGCACGGATCGCAAGCCGCCCACGGCGCGGAGGGGAGCCCGCCGCTCAGTTCGTGTTCAACGCGCCGTACACCCAGTACATCCCCGCCGCGCGGTTGTCCGCGTTGGTGTGCGGCAGGGTGGTGTCGGACTGGTACGCCCGCCCGAGCTGCACGTGCAGGGTCTTGTTCAGCGGCCAGCTCGGCCAGGTCCCGAGCGGGATCGTGAACGATCCGTCGTCGACGAGCGCGCAGGTGACCACGTCGTCGGTGGCGAGATCGCGCAGCATCCACAGCAGGACGTAGTCACCGGGGACGCCGTCCCAGGTGATGGTGAACGACTCACTCGTGTTCGCCACCGGGGCGTTCGCCTTGTCGAGGTTCGGCGTGAGCACGTTGAACTTCGGCGGCAGCTGGAGCACCCCGGGGACGTCGAACGACGGCCAATCGGCCGAGCCCACCAGCGCGGGCATGTCGTACACCGTGCCCGCGACGGCCTCGTTCGCGATCAGGTTGTCGTCGTAGAACAGGCCGGGCTCGTTCGCGTCCTCCACCAGGAAGATCGAGTCGGGCGCGCCGGACCATTCGATCGAGGCCGCGCCCGGATCGACGAACGTGTGGGCCGCGCTCGGGTACTCGTACGCGCACTCGTCGAGGGCGGGCGCGAAGTCCCTCCACACCTCCCACGCGGACGGTTCGACGAACCCCGCCTGGGCGAACGCGAAGTCGGACGGGTCGTACCAGTAGCCCCCGACCACGTCGACGTAGCTCAGGATCGCGAACAGGCCGGACTGGCCGGTCGCGTCCTGCCAGTACTGGAAGCTCGCCGGCAACACGTCGGACTCGGCGCCCGCGCGCGCCTCCACGTCGACCCACCCGACCGCGGACGAGCCCGGGACGGTGACCACGAGCTCGGTCGGTGAGTAGCTCACCACCGCGGCGTCGACCCCGTCGATCCGGAGGGTGGTCGAGGGGTCGAACGACCCGGTGGCGGTCAGCGAGGTCCCGCCTAGGTTCGAGCCGAACGCGGGGCTCACCGCGTCGAGCGCGGGCACGAAGGCCGAGGGCGTCGTGGTGGTGGTGGTGGTGGTGGTGGTTGTGGTGGGAGGCGTGGTCGACGACGTGGTCGACGGGAGCGTCCACTGGCTGGCGCTGCCGGTGTCGACCACCGTCCCGCCGGTGGGCGTGGTGCCCGAGGGGTTCGTCGGCTCGATGGGGACGAGATCGTCGTCCTTGTCTGCCGGGTAGTAGGTCAGGGTGCCGCAGCCCGTGGCGAGCAGCAGGAGGACGGAACGGCGCACGACGCCTCCGGAGTGGCTCATGTTACCCCCAGATTCGTCGATCCGCACGTTCGTACCTTTGTTGCCGATGCCCGGAGTAGTGCGTCAGCTCGCCCGGTGGCCGAGTTGGGCCCGCAGCGCGTCGAGCATCACCTGGACCTCCTCGGTCGTCAGGTTCGAGAACCGCTCGGGGAGCATCCGCTTGGCCGAGCACTCGAACACCGCGAGCAGCTCCATGTACTCGAGCATCCGGGTGTCGCGGCTCGGGATCACGTCCCTCGAGGCCTGATCGACGTGGTCCTGACCGATCTGGTCCTGATCGGTGTCGCCGGCCGAGCTGGCCGCGGCGAGCAGCACCGCCTCGATCTCGGCGCCCGAGTAGCCCTCGGTCTGGATCGCGGCCTCGTCGAAGCTCACGCCCTCGGCCACCTTCAGCTTGTTCTTCCGAACGAGAGCTTCGAAGATGCCCTTTCGCTCCTCGGCAGTCTCGGGGAAGAAGAACGGGATCTTGAGGTCGAACCGACCGGGGCGCTTCAGGTCGACATCGAGCTTGTCCGGCCGGTTGGTCATCATCAGGATCACCACCCGGCCGCGGTGTGAGGTGTCGCTCATGAACTCCTTGAGGCGCGCGATCACGCGGGAGTTCACGCCGCCGTCCGACCCCTCCCCCGACGACAGTCCGCGGTCGGCCTCGTCGACCACGAGCAGCACGTACCCGAGCGCCTCGACCAGCCCCAGCACCTTCTCCAGGTTCGCCTCGGTCTGGCCCACGTACTTGTCGCGGAAGTTCTTCAGCTTCAGGCAGGTGAGGCCGGACTCGGTGGCGAACGCCTCGGCCACGAAGGTCTTGCCGGTTCCCATCGGTCCGACGAAAATCATCCCCATCGGCACGCGGTTTCGGTTGCCGCGTTTCACCGCATCGGCGACCTTGGTGAGGTCATCCTTGATGCGATCCATACCGCCGACGTGGTCGAACGTGTGGCGCGGGGGGATGAACTCGACCAGGCCCTGGCACTCCTGCTCGATGATCTTCTTCTTGCGCTGCGAGATGTCGGCGAAGTCGATCGGGTCGCCGGTGAGGGCGGCGGACCGCAGGATGTTCCGGATCTGGATCAGGGTGAGGCCCGCAGTCATCTTCGCGAGCACGCCAGGATCGAAGTCCAGCTTCACCTGGGACAGGTCTTGCGCCCGGATGAACCGCTCGCGCGCGTCCACATCGGGGAACGGGATCTGGATCGAGCCCAGCGCCGGCGAGCTCGAGATCCGGCGCGAGATGTCCGACAGGTGCTCGGTCACCAGGATCACGAGGTTGTCGGTCGCGCCGAACGCCGGGTCGGTGGCCCACCGCTGGAACGCGACCAGGTTCGCCTTGTCTTCGTGCACCATGAACGCCACGTCGGCGTTCGGCGCCACGGTCTCGAAGAAGTCGAGCACCACCGCCGAGCTGTGGGCCGAGTCGGTGATCAGGTCCTCGATCACCGGCATGGTGGCCGCGGCGGTGACCGGCAGGTCGGCGAGCTTGTCGTCTCCCCGGGCGGTGCGGCGGGCGTCCACGATCGCCCGGAACAGCTTGGCGTGGCCCTTCTGGCCGAACTGGAGGCCCTGGCTCACGTTGTAGTACGCGACCACGTCACGGGTGCGCTCGAGGAACTTGTCGAGGAACGCCCGCAGGTCGAGCCAGGTGGTGTTCCCGGCTTCGTCGCGCCAGGGGTGGAGATCGCGCACGTTGCCGTGGAGCAAGAACATGCTCGCCTCACCGGCGAGGTAGCGGCTGCGCAATTCTTCGGCCCAGGCAGTCAACTCGACGCTCATCGGCACTCCGGTGGATGCCCCCCCTGTATCCGGCGAGATACCCGTGCGCCGTGGGTCGGCGCGAGGACAACAAGCGGCGGAAGCGGGAGGCGATCGAGCGCGCGGGGCTCGAGGCGTTCCGTACCCAGGGCTACGCCGCGGCGTCGATCGAGCAGATCGCGGCGGCGGCCGATGTGGCGCGGGGCACGTTCTACCTGTACTTCCCGGACAAGCTCGCGTTGTTCGACGCCCTGGTGGACCAGTGGTACGAGCCGGTCCAGGGCGTGCTCGCCGACGTGGCGGAGGCGCTCGAGCGCGCGCACGCGCCGGGGGAGGCGCGCGAGGTGTACCAGGGGATGGCGTTCGGCCTCGCGGTGCTGCTCGCCACCCACCGCGACGTGGTGGAGATCGTGTTCCGCGAGTCCCGCCAGCCCACCGACGCAGGGCGCGCGGTGCGGGTGCGCGAGCTCGCGATCCTCGATCAGGTGACCCGGTTCACCGCGGACGCGGCCCAGCGCGGGCTGATCGCGGTGGGGGACCCCCGGGTGTTCGCGCTGATCGTGTTCGGCTCGGTGGAGCGGCTGGTGTACGAGTGGCTGATGGGCACGCCGTTCGGTGATCCGCGGGTGGTCGCGGAAGAGGTGCTGCGCCCGTTCGCGGCGGCGCTCGGCCTGGGGTGACCGCCGGGGATCGGCCTGAATTCGGCGGGATGGGAGCCCGCCGAACGACCGAATTCCGCAGGACGGAGTCCGAGGACTAACAATTGTTGGTCCTCGGACCTGCGGAATTCCGGAGCTTCCCCGCTCAGCGGAGGGACAGCAGCGCGCCGCTGGCCTCGATCCGTACGATCTCGGCCTCGTCGGTGAGCAACCCCTGCGCGGCGGTGGCGGCGGCGCCGAGGCGGAGCGCCGACGCTGCGCGGCACGCCGTCACCCGCACCGTCGTGTCCGGGTCCGACAGGCCCGCCAACACCACCTGACCTGCGCGCTTGTCCGCCCTGCGGGTGCCGCCCGCGGCCGCCCGCCCGGCGAACTCGACCGCGAGCGCGCGAACCTCGCGATCCGGCTCCCGGTACGCCCGTTCGAACACCCCCGTGTCGCCGTCTCCGTGTGCCGCGAGGGCGAGCTCCGCGTACCACCGGACGAGCCCCGGCGGGCCCTCGCTGGCCCGCTTCACCAACGCCAGGGCGGTGGGGAGGTCGAGGTCGACCAACACGTCGAGCGCCTCGAGCTGCCGCTCCTCGTCGGGCGCCGTCACCGCCTGGCGCAGCGTGGCCTCGGCGTCGGCGTCGCCCAACATCAGCCGGGCAGACGCGAGCGGTAGCGCGAGCTCGTCCTCCACCCGACCCTGGGCGCGGGCGAGCGCGGTGACCAGCGACCGCTCCTCGCTGCGGCCGACCTCGCGGAGGAACGGGAGGTCGAGCGGGAGCTCTCCCTGCGCCAACGCCTGCTCCAGCGCCGGGCGGGCGGACCCGTCGCCCAGGCGGACGGCGGCGAGCGCCAGCGGCGCCACCCGCCAGCTCTGCCGCTCGCGGGTCAGCGCGTCGGCCATCGCCGCGCTCGCGGTGGGTCCAGGCGCAGCCATCGCGGCCATCGCGCGGAGGTACGGGTCGCCCTCGCTGTCGGCGGCGGCCCGCTCCAACAGCGCCCGGCTCGGGGCGTCCCCGCGCCGGCCGAGCGCCTCGATCCCGGCGCGCCGGACCCAGTCCGACGGGTCCAACAGGGCCCGCTGGCCCCAGTGGTCGGGGTCGTCTCCGTTCTCCACCAGCAGCGCGAGCGCGCGGGCGCGCGGCGCCGGGTCGAGGCTCCCCGCGCTCTGCTCGAGCAGGCTCAGCGGCTCGAGCCGCTGCACCGAGTCGCCCGTCTCCGGGAGCGCGGGATCGATCTCGAACGTCGACGACTTCGGGCACCCGAGGCCCCAGGTCCACAGCAGCGTGAGCATCACCCCTCCGACCCCGCCGGACCGCGCGGGTTCCAGCCACCGACGCTCAGGGTAGCCGCTGGAGGTGAACCGACGGGGACGGGTTCGCGGGGTGCTCCTCCTTGAGCTCCTGGAACAGGCGCTTCGCCGTGGTCCGATCGCCCGACGCCTCGGCGATCACCGCCTCGGTCCACTTCGGAGCGCTCGCGCGGGCGACCTCCTTCTGACACAGCTTGAGGTTCGCCAACGCCTCGTTCCGCGCGACCGGATCCCGGGTCCCGCCCAGCAGGTCGCTGTAGGCCATGCTCGCTTGGTCGAACTGGCCCTCGCTCATCTTCTTGGCAGCGTCGGCCGCGTCCTTCTGCTGGTTCTTCGACCCAGGCCCTTCGGTGTCGCCGCCGATCGCCTTGATCACCACCGGGTCGTCGCCGAAGTTCCGCCGGAGCTTGGTCTTCGCGGTGAGCTGCGCCTGGCGGTTGCCGTTCTTCACTTCGCGCAGCAGCTTGTCGCGCTCTGCGTTCCGCTGGACCAGCTCGCTCCCGCGCGCCTTGAACTCCTCCTCCAGCTCCTCGAGCACGAGGTACTCGCCGGCGGCGAACGCGAACTTGTCTACGTACGGGTAGCCCGGCTCGGTCTGGAGCACCCGGTAGAAGTCCTGCAGCGCCCCGCGGTGGTCGCGGTCGCGCATCTTGGTCTGCCCGTCGGCGAACAGCCCGTCGATCGCTGCGGGCTCGAGGCCCACCGGTAGGTTCAGCGTCCACCGGGGCGGCTGCGCGTCCGCCGCGATCATCGCGGCGCGGCCCCCTTGGTCTCGTAGGATCAACACGGCGACGATGACGATGAAGATCACGACCGCGCCGAGGCCCGCGAGGACGATCGAGCCGCCCAGGAACAGCCCGATCCACGCGCCCACCGAGCGACCTCGGCGGACCGGGGGAGCGCTCGAGGTGCGCTCGTTGGCGGTGGAGCTGCGCGCGGTCGCGCCGCTCTCGTGGCGGGTGGTGTCGCGGTGCACCGCGCCGCCGCGGGACTCCGGCGCGTGGTTCGGCGCGTCGACCCCGCCCTCGGACCGGGTGAAGCGCATCTCGGTGTTCCCGATCCGCACCAGGTCGCCGTCGGCGAGGGTGCACTCGCGCACGCGCACCGCGTTGACGAACACCCCGTTGGCGCTCCCCATGTCGCGGAGGACGAACTCGCCGCCTTGGGCCGAGATCTGACAGTGGTGCCGACTCGCCGCCGGGTCGGCGATCACCACGTCGCGGTCTTCACTCCGGCCGATCGACAACCCACGGCTGCCGATCGGGTAGCTCGACCCGGCCATGCCGCTGCCGACGACCACCTGGAGCCGCGCCGCGTTGCTGCTGCCGCGCTCGCCCGGTCGACTCTGCCCCTGGTTGTCCTGGCCCCGGATCTTGAAGTGCAACACGAACGGGTCGATCACGATCTCGTCGCCGTCGTGCACCGGCTGCGACTGGATGCGGTAGCCGTTGTAGTACGTGCCGTTGCCGCTCCCGAGGTCCTCCACCGAGACCTCGGCGCGGCTCACGTACACCTGCGCGTGGCGCCGGCTCACGCCCACGTCCGATAGCACGATCTCGTTGTCCTCGGCGCGCCCCATCCGGGTCGCGCCCTCCGAGATGCGCACGACGCGGTCGGCGTGACCGGGTTGCTTGATCACGACTTCGACCGAATCAATCACCGACGGGGCTCCTACCGTGGACATGCTATGAGAACGGCCAGTACCAGCG
>JBEBJC010001149.1:0-2686 GCA_040080105.1 Myxococcota bacterium | reverse complement strand
CGGCGAGGCGTGGGGCAGGCTGACCGCAGACCTGTGCTCGTCCTGGGTGCGCCACTGCGGTTACGTCGTGAGCTCGACGTGAGCGCCCGATGGTGTATATTGCACCACAAGTGGCCCCGGCCAAACTCCGTCTACTGGGGCTACGCGAATCGAACGGGTATTTGTGAACTTCAGCCGGCATGAACGAAACGGCAGGGACCGAAAAGGCGTAAAGTCAAGCCGCAGGAGACCAGCAAGCATCCGCAGTGTACTGGTCTTCCCAACGCCATTTGGACCGTGGAGAATAACCAGCGATGGTTCAGTGGAAGCCTCTGTGAGCCTTGGGAACGCGATTGTATGGTCGTAGCGCCCGAACAGACCTTCCACGGAGAGCGTCTGCAGCTGTAGGGGCTTGGTGGGCAACGATGGCCGCCTCCGTTCGCGCCGTGCTGCCGTTGCCTCGCGCTCCATCAATCCCCCTTGTCTGCGAGGCTATACGTAGATCCGAGGTCCGTCAAGTCTCAACCGAGCGCCCCAGCTGCGAAGCCCATGAGCAATGATTGGAGGCCGGACCGGACGGCTGGTACCCGGCCGCGGCGGACACGGGCTTCGGCGCACCGACGTACGCGAGCGACGCCATGCTCGCGTTCTATGGGATGGCAGCGGGCGACATGGCCCCCGTCGCCGTGGCGGCGGACATCCATGCCGCGCCGGAGCTGAGCGGCGACCCGGCCCCACTCGTCGTGTTCGCCCCCGGCGGGTCCTCGTGGGTCGAACTGTCCACCCACCTCGCGACCGAGCTCGCGAGCCACGGGTACGTGGTGTTCACTGACCAGCCGGACGCCGCCCGCGTGTCCCGTCCCACCAATCCCCACCGGGTCCGTCCCACGTTGGCGTCCCGGTCGTCGAGGCGGGATGGCGGCCGTTGGCGTGTCCCATCCTGCGGACTTCGGACCATCGTGATCACCGGAATCGCTCGAACGTGATCACCAGGATCGGAGCATCGTGACGACCGGGATCGCTCGACCGTAGTCACTAGGATCGGACCATCGTGATCACCGGGATCGGATCATCGATCGGGCTGATGCAGGGTGACCCATCAGTCGAGGTGGGAGGCGTGCGAGCGGGGAACGGGTGAACAGGAGGGGACCGGGCCAACGGAAGGCTGGCCCGTTGTCTTTGACATCGAGAGAGCGGCTGTGATCGATCCGATGCGAGCCGCCCGCGATCAACGCGCGAGCGCCCGCTTGTATGCCGCCGGCGTGAGGTCCGCGGCCGACAGGTCGTACTTGTGCCGGTGGGTCCCGACCCGCACGAACACCCAGGTCAGGTACGTCTCGAGGTCGACCTTCAACCGTCGGCAGGTAGACGAGATCCCGAGCAAGACGGCGGCTCGGTGAGCGCCCTCCGTCCCGCCCGCGAACAGACAGTTCAGGCGCAACTTCGCGAAGAACTGGAACTCCCGCTCGCTCGCGGAATTGTCCAGCGGAAGCTCCGGATCTACGAGGAACGTGGTGAGCGCCTCCCAGTGGTTCCGGTAGTACGTGACCACCTTGGCCAGCGCGTCGTCGGGGATCAGCGTCGGGAAGACGGCGTCCATCCAACGCTGGTACGCCTCGACCAGCGGCGCGATGCGCTCCTGGCGCCACTTCAGGAGGTCCGGGCCACGGAGGCCGGCGAGCTGGGCCTCCTCCTCGAGGTCGAACCAGGCGGCGATGAACCGACCGCCCTCAGCGGCGAGCATGGGCTGGACCTGCTCCGCATCGCGCATCTTCCGGCGACCGTGCGCGTTGCACCCGGCCTCGGTGACACCAGCGTCGATCGTCTCGTTGTAGCGGTGCTCGGCGTCCACGAGCAGCGTCCCGCCGAAGTTCGCGAGCTTGCTCGCCTGGACGTCGCCGTCCTTGCTCGGTTCGTACTGGAACACCACCGTGTCGCCCCAGTGGTAGACCTCCATGAACCCGCCGTGCAGGCCGAGCTCGGGGATCTGGACCTTGAACCCGGTACCGTCCGACGCGAGGTGCGTGCTCGCGAGGAGCTGCTTCCAGTGCTCCCCGTCGATCGCGTCCAGCAGGTCCGCGGCGTGCTCGACCTGGAGCACCAGGAACGACATCGACAGCGCGACGCCCTGCGCGCCGAGGTAGTTGCGGATCCGGTCGAGCGGGACGGCGAGCCGGAACTTCATCATGACGAGCCAGGCGAGCCACTCGCAGCTGACCTTGGAGCGCTCGAACGGCGATGGAGGCGCTTCCCCGGTGGTTCGCTTGCCGCAGTCGAGGCAGACGCAGGCCACCCGCGTGGTGACCCTGCGGCGCTGGTGGGGCGCGATGTGGAGCTTCGTCTCGACGATCTCCGACTTCTGCTGGAGCCGAGTGCTGGTGCAGTGCGCGCAGCAGGTCGGCGTGGACCGCGTGGTGTCGGCGGGCAGGTGCTCGGGTACGCGCTTGCGGCCGGTCGGGCGCACCTTCTTCGGCACCTTCTCCACCGGCGGGGGCGGATCCGGTGGCTTGGGGCGGTTCTCGAAGGCGTGCTGCTGCTCGGCGGTGAGGCCCGGGGGCGCGGGGGGCGCGGTGGCGGCCGCCTCCTTCTCCGCGAGCCTGGCGCGCATGTCGACCATCGGGAGCACCATGACCGCAGCAGATCATGGAGGACCGCCCGACGCGATCGACCCGCCCAAAGGGATCGGCGAACCTCAGGTGACGGCAAC
>JBEBJC010001148.1:0-2688 GCA_040080105.1 Myxococcota bacterium | reverse complement strand
TCGATCCTGAGGCCTACTACCCCTCTCCGGTTCCCTCCTCCGAGGGCGATAGCCGGATCGGTCCGCTGGCGAACGTGGCCGCGGCGCAAGACATCGCCCGCGACCTCGCGGGTTACGGCGCGGCCACGCCGCCGAAGGTGCTCCGCGCGCTCGTCGACGCGGCGGGGGAGCGGCTCGCGGCGGCTCTGGCCGAGCTGTGGGGTCAGGGCGCCGCGGAGTGGTACCTCGGGGGCAAGGACGCCGCGATGGCGATGGTGATCGCGGCCGAGCCCGCGGTGCGGGTCGCCGCGTACCGGGCCGCAGGCTCGCGGGTGACCGCCGACCTGGGGCTCGCCAAGGACCTGGCGGGGCTGCTCGACCCGCTGATCGAGCTGCGGGTGGTGGTCGGCTCGGCGCAGGAGGGCGCGCGCAAGGTGGAGTCGATCGGCGCGTGGGCGCGCAAGTACGGCCCCGAGACCTGCCGCAGGGCGCTCGCGGACGGACAGCTGCACGTGGCGCTGGGCAAGCAGCTCGGTGCCGGGAGGGCGGCCGAGGCGACCGCGCTGCTGATCGGGGCCGGGACGATCCCCGACACGCCGGCGGCCCGGCTGGACCAGGCGATGTACCGCAAGGATCCGGGCGCGTTCGCCTCGGCGTGGGCCGAGCTCGAGGCGGCGGACCCCGCCGGGGCGGAGCGCCGCCTGGCCGACGCCACGTTCTTCGTGGACGTGCAGCAGTTCGTGCCCGAGGCGTACCCGGACCTGCTGGCCCGGCTCACCCGCGACCCGGTCGTCGCGCCGCCCCCGGCGTTGGCCGAGCTCGCCGCTCCGGTCGTCGCGCGGATCACCTCGGCGGTCGTGGCCACGGGCGGCCTCGACATCCCGTTCGGAGACCCGTCGGTCGCGGACCCGGCGCTCGCCGCGGCGGCCGAGCAGGTGTACGCGTACCGTCGGTCGGCGATCGAGTACGCCGGGGTCGAGCCCGCCGCCGAGCTGCCGGTGGAGCGGCAGGCGCTCGAGGTGCTGCGCGGCGCGCTGTCGATGTCCACCCTGTGCAGCTACGGGACCGCTGCGGGCCGTGAGCCGCTGCTGCGCGCGCTCGACACCGGCGACCACGAGCTCGGCAAGCGGCAGGCCCGCGACGACGGTCGCACCGCGCTCACCGCGGCTGAGCTCGCGCAGGTCGACGCGGTGGCCGACGGGTACGCGGGCCGCCTCGCCGCGGTCGACGACGACGACGCCGCCACCGCGCTGCTGATCCAGTTCGAGCGCGAGGCGGGCGGCGCCCTCGGGTCCACCGGCGCCGACCGCACCAGCCAGTGGGTCGACTCCGAGCGCCGCCGGCAGACCCTCGACCGGCTCGATCGGGCGTTCGTCGCGCGCACCGGGCGCCCGCTCCGGGGCTGGCTCGACGGGCTCGGCGCGTGGGGCACGACCGCGGCCGACACCCTGGCGGGGCTGCGGGCCGAGCGCGACCTCGAGGACGATCCGAGCGCGTACGGCGAGGCGCTGACCTCGCTCGAGCTCAAGCGGCTGGCCACCCGGTTCGAACCGGCGGCGGAGCGGCTCGGGCCGCTGGTGCGGCGCGCCGGCTCGACCTGGCGGCTCGACGGGGAGCTTCCGGACGGGCTGGTGGTGGTCGACTGGCAGTCGATGCGGCTCGGCCTCGATCGGGGGTTCACCGACCGGGCGCTCGCCGCGTTGCAGGCCGAGGTGCGCGAGGTGGTCGCCCCGAAGGGACCGCCCACCGGTCCGACCCTCGCCGCGTGGGAGCGGAAGGTCGGCCACGCGATGGCCGCGTTCGAACAACAGATCTCGAGCCGGTTCGGGTCGCTGCGCCGGGCGCTGGACGCGGGCGCGGGAGGAGGGTCGGACCGAGACGCGAGCCTCGTCCGCCTCGGGCTGCGCGAAGACCCGTCGGCTAAGGGACGGCTGGGCGCGCTCGAGCAGGTTTCGGGCGACGCGCGCGACGCCTCGGCGTTCCTCGACCAGTTCGGGGCGTTCGTGGCCGGCCTCGCCGCCGATCTCGGCGACGTGTTCGCTCCGGCGTTCGCCGCCCCGCCCCCGCCGATGGTGCCGCGCGACTGGACGCCGACGATCGACCAGCAGGTGTCCGACGACGACGTGCTCGGCCACGCCCGCGCGTTCGCTCGGTGGGCCGACGCCTACCCCCAGCGGGTGCCGGGGAGCGCCCGGTCCGACGCGACCCGCGCGCTCACCGCCGCGTTCGCTCCGATCGGCGGGGGGCTGCCGCGGCTGGTGGCCGAGGCGTGCGGCGAGGAGGCGGCCGGCCAGGCGCTGTCGCTGTTCGGGCTCACCGCCCGCGGCGTCGGGGGTCCGCGGCCGGAGGAGCTCGCGGCGGTCGAGGCTCAGCTCGGCGGCGCTGCGGCCGCCCCGGCGCGGGCGGAGACGGTGGGTGCGTTCGACGAGCGGGTCGAGGCCCGCGCCGCCGAGTTCAGCCACGCCTTGGCGAACCTGCCGGCGCCCGACGCGCTGCCGCGGCCGATGGTCGTCGCCGGGCTCGCCGCCCGCGCGCGCACCCTCGTGGGCCTCGCGCGGCTGGGGAAGTACGCCGACGCCCGCCTGCAGCAGCTGTGGTTCGATCAGCTCGGGATCGCCCTGCCCGACGACCTCGGCCAGCACCTGGTCGGCGCCGAGCGCGCCACGTTCGCGGCGTTGTTCGGCCTGCCCGAGTCGTCGCTGTCCGCCC
>JBEBJC010001147.1:0-2690 GCA_040080105.1 Myxococcota bacterium | reverse complement strand
GCGCCACACTGCACACACGCCGCCGCGTCGCCGCGGTTCGCCGCCGCGCACTGGGGGCAGTGGCGGTCGGCGCCGGCGGCCGCGCGCGCGACCAGCTCGGGCGCGGTGACCGTCTCCGCCGCCCCGTCGAACACGAACGACGCCTCCCGGTTCTCGCGCGGGTTGCCGCACGACGGGCACACCGCATGCCTCCCCGGGATCCCGCGCTCGTCGCAGCTCGTGCACGCCCACGTGCCCTCGATGATCCGTCGCCGCGCCATCACACCTCCCGCACCCCGTACGCCGGTGCGAGCCACGTAGTTCATGCGCAGGATCACTCGGTCGGGAACCGTGGGCGCGCCAGCCGCGCATCCGTCGGCCACGTCGACGGGAGCTCGTCCAGGTGCCCCGCGAGCGTGTCGACCGGCAGGTTCACGCCCCGGGTGTGTCACCCTCGAACCGCGCCCGGTTCACAAGCTCGCGCCGTACACCAGCGTGATCGACCCGGCCTCGACGTTCCCTGTCGGGTCGACCGGCGCCCCCACCACCAGGTCGTACAGTCCGTCGCCGTCGAAGTCACCGCCCTCGATCGCGATCCCGAACCCATCCGGCTCGCTCGACCCCGACACCACCGTGATCGTCGCCTGGGTGTCGTCGACCTCGCCGGGGCCGGGCGCCGCGTACAACAGCACCCGACCGGGCTCGGGGCCCGTGGTCAGAGACCATGGAGCGCCCACCGAGAGGTCCGCCGCTCCGTCGCCGTCCACGTCGCCGATCGCGCCGTCGTACCCGACCCGCTGCCCCGCCGCGGTGCCGCGCACGGTCAGGTCTGCGGTCGACGTCGGGTGGTCACCGGTGGTCGGCGCGTAGAACACGTACGCCGCCCCGCCCCCCGACTCGAGCGGCGCGCCCGCCATCACGTCCCCGAGCCCGTCTCCGTCGAGGTCGCCGACCGCCAACCCGAGGCCCAGCTCGGCCCCCACCGCCTCTCCGGTGAGGGTGGCGTCCGCCACGTCCCACAGCGCGTGGTCTCCGTCCGGCAGCGACAGCAGCACCCCGACCTTGCCGACGCCACCGTGCGCGTAGCCCGCGATCACCAGGTCGTTCACTCCGTCACCGTCGAGGTCCGCGTCGGAGACGAGCAGCTCGGCGCGATCCCCAGGGTCACCGGACACGGTCGCCCGGACGTCGCTCACCACGACATCGGCGGTGAACGGAAGATCGAAGGCCCAGGTCTTGCCAGACCAGTCGGTGTGCGCGGTCTCCGCGTGAATCGAGCTGACACACGCGGCCACACCAGCGCTGGACCAGCACTCCCCCATACTCCCTGCGCCGTTGCCCATCTCGTACGAGTGCGGAGAGGTGTCGACCACCCCCACGGCGGCTGGATAGGTCACCACACCTTCCACGAGGGGAATGTCGTGGACGAACACGGTTCGCGTGCTGGTGTTGTCGAAGCCACCGTTGACCAGCTGGCCGGCGGAGGGGAGCAACCGAACCGGAGCGCCCCACGAGTCGACACCGCCGACGCCGAGCAAGGTCGCGAAGGCCTCCTCCGCGAGCACGCCGTCTTCGACGACGTCCTGGACCAGGTAGATGCCGGTGGTGACCGGAGATTCCGGCGGGTGGATGATCCCGAACGCCGGCTCGGAGGTCACCACCTCGTCGCAGCCGTCGCCGTCCACGTCCGCCGCGTCGACCCACCGGCCCGCCCAGTCCCCGATGTCCCCCCCGGTCAGCCGTACCTGGGTCGTGATCGGTTGGTGATCACACGGCGACGCCGGCTCGGGCGGAGGTCCGGTGTCGACCGGCGCGCCGCCCGTGTCGCCGGTGGTCCCGGTGGTCACCGGGTCCGGGCCGGTGTCGTGTGGGAACGTCCACGGGGGCGGCAGCTCGAACCCCGTCTCCGCGGTCTCGACGACCGGGGGCGTGGTCACGCCACCGCTGTCGACTGCCAGCGGCGAAACGACGGGATCCGGTTCACGGCACGCGATCGCCCACCACATCAGTGGTCCAGCCCGTGGTCCTTCTGGTTGTTGTGCTCCGTGGTGAG
This sequence comes from Myxococcota bacterium, assembly GCA_040080105.1. Lineage (GTDB taxonomy): Bacteria > Myxococcota_A > UBA796 > UBA796 > JACKER01. The sequence goes on along the minus strand of JBEBJC010001147.1, from coordinate 658 downwards.
CAACGCGTTGGTGGCTGCCGTGTCCATCGCGTCGATCGGCAGCGGCGCCGCGCCTGCGTCGGTGGTCCGCCACCCGTACGCGTTCGCCTCGTCCCACATCTCCCACAGGTCGAGCTCGGCCTCCCCGTCGAGGCCCCCCGCGCTCCGGTACAGCGCGAACGCCGCCGCCGCCAGGTGGTTCCACCGCGGCTCCGTCGCCCCGTCGAGCGGCGCGCCGGCCACGTCGCCGCTCGCGGTCGGGCGGAAGTCGTTCAGCACCTTCGTCACTGCCCGCGCCTGGTTCGTCGCGTCGTCCACCGAGTAGATCACGTTCGTGCCGATCTGCGCCTCGCTGGTCACCGTCACGTCGTAGTCCTTCGTCGAGTCGAGCGTGAGCACGTCGGTGCACCCGACCGTCGCCCCGCTCTCCGACACGAAGTCGTCCCACACGAGCGGGTACGGCATCGCGTGCGTGTCGTGCACCACCTTCACCCGGAACCCCCGCGCGTTGCGGTTGGTGTCCGCCGTCCAGTGATCCCCGTCGCCCACATCGGCGTCCTCGTAGTCGGTGTCGACCACCGGGCAGAACCTCACCGAGTACGTCGCCGCGTGCGCGGCGGGCGCCCACCCCCGCCGAACACCACCGCGGCCCCGACCCACAGCCGCGTCATCATGGCGC
>JBEBJC010001146.1:0-2692 GCA_040080105.1 Myxococcota bacterium | reverse complement strand
GCCAACAACAGTCGCCGCGCCCTTCAGCGCGCCCTCGTACCCCTCGGCCCACCCGGCCGCCATCGTGCCCGGCGACAGCAACACCGCGCCCATCGCGACCGAGAACCACCGCTCCACCGGGTCGACCTTCGGATCGTCGGCCGGAGCGCCCGGCACCCGCAGCGCCCCGCCCGCGAAGTCGGTGACGATCGAGTCCGCCAGCGCGTCGAAGTCCGCCGCGTCCGCCGCGAGCTCGGTCCGGAGTTGCCGCAGCGACGACTCCATCCGCGGCCGCAGATCGCGCTGCCACTCGGCCACCCGGCCCTCGATCCACGCCTCCAGCTGTTGGCGCAGCGCCGCCTCGACCCGCGCCCGCCCGCGCGGGGTCAACAGGTCGAGCCCGGCGAGGCCGCCGAGGTCGAACCCCGCCACCGCGTCGGGCAGCGCCGCCTCGGTGCGGGCCATGAAGTCGCGCAGGTCCTGCCACACCAGCACCTGCTGCCGCTCCACGAACCCGTCGACGGTGCGCGAGACCCGCTTCGCGATCGCCGCGAGCTCCCGGAACGACGGTTCGAGCTCCTCCTGCCGCCGCCGGAGCTCGTCGACGCTCTGCTCCGCCGTCGCCCGGTCGAGGTCGGCGTACCGCCGGAGCTCGTCGCGGATCCGCGCCGCGGTGGTGTGCAGGTGCAGCAGCTGGGCGGCGCCCCGCTCGTCGATCAAGAACCGCTCGAGCGCGTCTTCGAACCGATCCACCCCGCTCGCCGAGAGCAGCGCCTCGTCCTCGGGGTCGCGCCGGCGGGCGTGGGGCCGGTCCCACCGCGCCGCGAGCGCGCTGCGGGCGTCGAGCGGGAAGAACCGCTCGTCGAACCGGTCCACGTCGCCGACCGTACACAGCGGGCGCAGGAACTCGTGCGCCCGCGCGAACAGGTCGGCCTTCGCCGCGACCGGGTCGTCCGCGAGGCTCGCGAGCAGGTCGATCATCGTGACCGGGAAGAACAGGTTCCGCAGCCCCAGCGGCAGCAGATCCCGGCGCAGGGTTCGCCGCTCGAGGTCGGTCAGGAACCGGTTCGCCGACAGCACCACGATCACCGCGTCGGCGTCGGGGAGCGACGACAACGTGCGCGCGGTGCGGATCGGGTCGTCGTCGAGCCCGGGGGTGTCCAGCAGCACCACGCCGTTGCGCAGCAGCTGCAGCGGGTACCCGACCACCGCCCGGTCCACGTCGCCGAACCGATCGCTGGCCTCGGCGCCGGCCTCGGCTTCACTCGCGGTGCGGAGCTGGAACTGGTGGACGAACGCGTCCACGTCGAGCGTCTCCTCCCGACCGTCGCGGTACCGCACCCCCACCGAGGGCTCGTCGGCGTACACGACCTCGGTGAGGATCGCGGTGCACGGGTTCACCTTCACCGGCAGCACCGGCCGCCCGATCAGCGCGTTGAGCAGGGTGGACTTGCCCGACGAGAAGCACCCCAACATCAGCACCACGAACCGGCCGGTGCGCGCGCGCTCGGCGGTCGAGCGGAGGTACGGCGCGGGCGCGGTGGGCCCGTCGGCCGGCAGCCCGGTGGCGTCCACCACGGTCGCCAGGGCGTCGAGGATCTCCGCACCGCGGGCGCGGCGGGCGACGAACGCGTCGAGGGCGTGGCTCACGTGGGCTCCGCGTCGAGGGCGGCGATCCGCCGGTCGAGGTCGGCCGCGACCTCTCGCAGCGAGGCCAGGCGCTGCTCGCGGACCTGGCGGTCTTGCTCGAGCTGCTTGCGCTGGACCTCGCGCGCCCGCCCGAGCTCCGACGCCCGCTCGTCGCCGAGGCGCGCGAGCTCGTCCTCGAGCGTGGCGATCTGGTCCCGCAGCAGCCGGTCGGCGTCTTGGCCCATCTTTCGCACCACCTCGGTGGCCGCCTCGGCGATCGCCCGCCGGGTGCCGGCCTCCGCCGCCCGCCGCCCCAGCGCCGACCACGCGAGCCCGCCGGTCACCGCGAGCAGCCCCGGGATCCACATCCCGAACGCGAGCAGCGCGGCGCCCGAGCCGACCGCGGCGGTGATGCCGATCCGCTGCGCCCACCCGGGCTCGACCCGCACCGGACCCGCGTGTAACGCCGGGACCAGCAGCTCGGCGCGATCGAGGTCGTTCAGCTCGAGGTGGAGCTCGGACAGGTCGACCAGCACGTCCGCCCGCCAGGTCGACAGGCGATCCCCGACCCACTGCTCGACCACGTGGTGCAGCCAGTGCGGCAGCGTGGTCTTCACCGTGTCGAGCGACGCAACCGCCTCGATCTGCGCCGGCAAGTCGACCTCGAGCTGGCGCAAGAACTCGCGCAGGTCGACCAGCAGCCGCTCGGTGTGGCGGTGCATCGCGCCCAGGATGTGGGCCGCCGCCCGTCGACCGCGGCGCCGCTCCGCGTCGAGCTTCTCGTCCTCGGCAGCCAGCAGGGTCCGCACCCGCTCGGCCTCTGCGTCGGCCACGCCGACCGCCTCGTCCGCCCGCCGGCGCGCCTCGCGCAACAGCACCGCCGCGACCGCCCGGCGCCGCTCCCGCGCGACCCACACCCGGTCGTGCCGCAGCCCGTCGACCCAGCCCGGCGCGTCGGACAGCGCGGCCGCCTCCCACCCTTCGCCACACACCGCCGCCACCCGCTCGAGCACCTCGGCGAGCTCGGCCTGCGGGTCGTCCGACATCTGGTTCAGCAGCTCGGTGTCGACCACCACCACCCGCC
>JBEBJC010001145.1:0-2700 GCA_040080105.1 Myxococcota bacterium | reverse complement strand
CCGCTGCCCGCCCCCGCCGACGCCCGGTTCGGCCCGCCGGAGGTGGTGGACGCGGTGGTGGCGGCGATCCGCGACAGCCGCCTCGTCACCCTCGTCGGGCCGGGGGGGATCGGCAAGACCCGCCTCGCGCTGGCCGCGGCGGCGGCGCTGCCCGGTCGGGTCGTGTGGGTCGACGCGGCGGGCGCGGCGACGCTGGCGGACCTGTGGACGGCGACGGCCGGGGCGCTCGAGGTGACCCTCGGCCCGGGTGACCCGCTCGAGGCGCTGGTCCGCGCGGTGCGGCGCGCCGGGCGACTGACGCTGGCGCTCGACAACCTCGAGCAGGTCGCCGACGCGTCCCACGGGGTCGCCGGGCTGCTCGCGGGCGCGCCCGACCTGGTCGTGCTCGCGACCAGCCGGGTGCGCCTGCGGACCCGGGGCGAGCGGGCGATCGAGGTGGCCGCCCGGTCCCCGCGCGACGCGGCGGCGCTGTTCGTCGACCGGGCGACCCGCCCGCCGGACCCCGCGGAGGCCGACGAGGTCGCGGCGCTGGTGCAGCTGCTCGAGGGTCACCCGCTCGCGATCGAGCTCGCCGCCGCCCGCACCGCGGTGCTCGGGGTGGCCGCGATCCGCGAGCGGGCGCGTCGGCCCCTGGCGCTGCTGGTGACCCGCGACCAGGCCCGGGACGAGCGGCACCACAGCCTGCGCGCGTCGATCGACGCCTCGGCGCAGCTGTTGACCCCGGCGGCGCGTACCGCGCTCGGCCAGCTGTCGGTGTTCGTCGGCTCGTTCGCCCTCGAGGCGGCGGAGCGGGTGCTCGGGCCGCTCGACGACCCGCGCGAGCCGGTCGACGTGCTGGAGGAGCTGATCGACTGGTGCCTGGTGCGGATCGACCGGGACCATCGGCTGTCGGTGTTGCCGCTGATCCGCGACTACGCGGCCGAGCTGCCGTCGGCGGAGGCGCGCGCGGCTGCAGAGGTCCGCCACGGCCAGGTGTACGGGTCCCCGCCCGCCGACGACCTGTCGGGTCCGCGCGAGGTCGAGCTCGCGCGCCGGATGGTGCTGGACCTGCCGAACCACCGGGCGGCGCTCGAGCGGGCGGTGGCGCGCGACGACGGCCCCGCGGCGGTGGGCGCGCTCGAGTGCGCGGCCCACGTCACCCTGCGCCACGGCCAGGCGTCGGCGGTGGTGGCCGACGCGGAGCTGGTGCTCACCTGCACCCTCGATCCGCGCGCCCGCGCCACCGCCGAGTGGGTCGCGGCGAGGGCGGCGTTCGTCGCCGGGGACGCGGACGCGGTCGACCGGCACCTCCCGGCGGCGCTGGCGCTCGCGCGGGAGGTGGGGGACCCCGAGCTCGGGTTCCGGGTGGCGCAGGTGCAGGCGACGAGTGCGCACCAACGCCGGGACGCGGCCACCTTCGCCGCCGCGGCGCGCGACGGCCTCGCGTTCGCCGAGCAGCTCGACCGGCCGACGGCCCGGATGGCGGCGCTGCTGCGGCTGTCGCGGGTCCACAGCGACGCGGGGGACTGGCCGCGGGCGTGGGACGCGCTCGGGGCCGCGCGGGCGCTCGCGCCGTCCTGCGGCCCGACGCTCGACGGGGAGCTCACGACCAAGCTCACCAGCACCTCGTTCGCACAGGGCGATCTGGAGGGGTTCCTGCGGCGGTGCGAGTCGCTGCGCGACCGGCTGGGCGACGACCCGGTGATGTCGCTGCAGCAGGGGGTCGCGGCGCTGATGCTCGACCGGAACGCCGACGCGGTGAGGTTCGGCACGGACGCCCTCCGGTCGTACTCACGCGCCGGGCTCCGGCGCGGGCGGGTGTCGGCGCGCACGGTGGTCGGCTGGGCGCTGCTCGACCTCGGCCAACTCGAAGGGTCGGAGGCGGCGTTCGCCGAGGCGGCGGCCGAGGCGGCGGAGATCGAGGCCCCGGGTGACGAGGGCAAGGCGCGCCACGGGCTGGTGCAGGTGGCGGTGGAGCGCGGCGACCTCGAGCGGGCCGACGCGGAGCTCGCGACGGCGCTCCGACGGACGCCGGGTGACCACGCGGGCGCGCTGCTCGGGTGGCTCGGCAGGGTGCGCGGGCTGCAGCGGCGGTGGGCGGAGGCGCTCGACGCGTTCGACCGAGCGGCGCGGGTGGCCGAGCCGCGCCAGCACCCGACGGTGTGGCTGTGGCACGGGGCGACCCACGCGGACCTCGACCAGCTGGAGCCGGCGCGGGCGCTGCTCGAGTCGGCGCTGGCACACGGCGTCACCGGCGGGTTCCGCGATCACGCGCGGGCGCTGCTCGCGGGGGTCGCGGCGCGCGAGGGACGGGCGTCGGAGGCCCGCGCCCTCCTCGCGCAGGTGGGGTCCCCGACCGGGCTGCCGAGCCGGCGGGCGGCGGTGGCGCTGGCGGAGGCGGAGCTCGCGGCGGCCGAGGGGCGGCGGGCCGACGCGGTGGCAGCCCTCGAGCGGGCCGAGGCCGCGACGCCGGCGCTCGGCGCGCGGTTCGAGCAGCTGCGGCGGGAGCTGGGGGGCTGAGCCGGAGCTACTTGTACAGCTCCATCTGCAGCCGCCCCTTCCAGGTCTTGGTCACCGGCGACTCCGGCCCCTCCGCCGCAAACAGCGCGAGCAGCGCCTTGCGCCCGCCGTCCTCGCGGTACTTCCGGTCGAGCCGCACGAGCTCCAGCCACTGCTCGGCCGCCCCGCCCGGGTCGCCCGCCGCCGTCGCTGTCTCTTATA
>JBEBJC010001144.1:0-2700 GCA_040080105.1 Myxococcota bacterium | reverse complement strand
GCAACCGCCGGACACCGAGCCCTCGAACGCGCCGTCCTCGCGGATCACCAGCTGCGAGCCCGCCGGCCGCGGCGAGCTACCCCACGTCCGCACCACGGTGGCGAGCGCGACCCGCTGCCCGCGGTCGCACCATTCGAGGCCTCGAGCGAGCACGTCCATCCCGCCGATCTACCACGGGTTACGCGCTAGCGGTGACGCCCCGGCTGCCGGACCACCGTGCCACAGAACCCTGGGTCCTCGGACTCCGGTCGGCCGAGTTCCCGGACCTCGATCCGGCGCTGGCGTACCTCGACGCGGCCGCGACCACGCCGAAGCCGCGGGTGGTGCTCGACGCCCTGCGCGACGCCTACACGACCGCGTTCGCGAACGTCCACCGCGGGGTCCACGGGCCGTCGCGGGTCGCCACCGCCCGGTACGAGGCCGCTCGGGCGAGGGTCGCTGCGTTCCTCGGCGCGACCGACCCGTCCGAGGTGGTGTTCGTGCGGGGCGCCACCGAGGGGTCGAACCTGCTCGCCGCCACCGTCCCGCTCGCCCCCGGCGACGAGGTGTGGGTCAGCGGGCTCGACCACCACGCCTCGTTCGTCCCGTGGCAGCAGCGGTGCCTGGCCGCGGGGGCGACCCTGCGGGTGATCCCGGTCACCCCCGAGGCCACGCTGGCGCCGGCCTCGTTCGGCCCCCGCACCCGGGTCGTGTCGGTGCCACACGCGTCGAACGCGTTCGGGACGGTGATCGACGTGGCCGAGCTCGCGGCGCGGGCGCACGCGGTGGGCGCGGTGGTCGTGGTCGACGGGGCGCAGGCGGCGCCGCACCTGCCGATCGACGTGCGGGCGCTCGGCGCCGACGCGTACACGTTCTCCGGGCACAAAGTGTACGGCCCGCAGGGGATCGGCGCGCTGTGGCTGTCCCCCGCGCTCGCGGCGCGCCTGCCGCCGTGGCAGACCGGCGGGGAGATGGTGTCGGTGGTCGAGGTGGAGGGGACCACGTTCCAGCCCCCGCCGGCCCGGTTCGAGGCCGGGACCCCGCACGCGGTGGGGGCGATGGCGCTCGCGGCCGCGCTCGACTTCGTCGCCGGGCTCGGGTGGGACGCGGTCGCGGCGCACGAGCAGGCGCTGGCCGAGGCCGCGCGGGAAGGGCTGTCGCGCGTGCCCGGGGTGCGGATCGTGGGCCCGCCGGGCGGCGTGCCGATCGTGTCGTTCGTGGTCGACGGGGTCCACCCGCACGACCTCGGCACCGTGCTCGACGCCGAGGGCGTGGCGGTGCGGACCGGCCACCACTGCGCGATGCCCGCGATGACCGCGCTCGGCCTCGACGGCACCACCCGCGCGTCGTTCGCCGTGTACAACCTGCCGCAGGAGGTCGATCGGCTGGTCGCCGCGGTGCGCAAGGCGGTGGAGTGGCTCGGATGAGCGCGCACGACCTGTACGACCCGCGCCTGGTGCACCACGGGAAGCACCCGGCCCACCGCGGCCCGCTGCCGGACGCGACCTGCTCCGGCCGGGCCGACAACCCGCTGTGTGGGGATCGGATCACCGTGGCGCTGAAGCTCGACGGTGATCGGGTGGTCGCCGCCCGGTTCGAGGGGCGCGGGTGCGCAGTGGCGCTCGCTTCGGCGTCGATCCTCACCACCCTGATCGACGGCGCGACGCTCGACGCGGTGGCGGAGGCCCGGCTGACCTGCGCGCGGGCGGTTTCGCCGGACGGCGGCCCGGTGACCGGCGAGCTCGAGGCGCTGGTGGGGGTCCGGGCCCACCCGGATCGGCGCCGGTGCGCGACGCTCGCGTGGGAGGCGCTCGGCCTCGCGCTGGGACCTACCGGGTGACCAGCCACGCGACCAGCGCCGCCCGGTCCGCGTCGTCGAGCGCGTCGCCATAGGTGTGGCCGGCCGACGACAGGCCGGGCACCGAGGTGTCGACCACCCGGCGCGCCTCCGGGGTGGACCGGTCCACCGGCGCCGCCACCTCCTCGTACCGCCAGCCGCCCCGCTCGGGGTCGTAGTCGGCGAGCGAGGTCCCGGTCCTCACCCACACCGCCGGCCGCGCGCCCGAGTCGAGCACGCCCCACAGGTCGGGAACCGTGCCGTTGTGCAGGTACGGGGCGCTGGCCCACACCCCGTCGAGCGCAGGGGCCAGGTACCCGCCGGTCGAGGTCATCGGGGCCGGCGCGCCGAACCACGACCCGTTCACCCACGCCGCCTCGGTCGGCCCGAACGCCAGCGCGCGGGTCGGATCGGTGCCGACCTCGTCCACCGGGACCACCCGGTCGGGGAACGGGGCGCACGGCTCCCCATGGCACTCGGCGCACCCGGCCTCCGCGTACACCTCCGCTCCGCGCTCGGCCGCTGGGTCCACCGGGAGGGGCCACGCCGGGGCCGACAACGACCACAAGTACTCGCGCACGTCGAGCAGCTCGTCGTCGACCGCCTCGAGCGCCGCCGGCGACGTGCCGAACCCGAGCAGCGTCGCCGCCATCGTGCGGTGGTTGTCGGTCGAGCCGGAGCCGTCCGAGTACACCCGGTCCCGCCTCGACAGTGTCCACCACGGGGCGGCCTGCTGGTACCCGTAGTCGGTGGCCACGTCGACCCCGGGCGGCCCCCAGCCCAGGGACAGCGACATCGCGAGGCCGAACGCGTCCACCGCGCCCGCGGCCCCGGTCGAGCCCTCGACCGTGTACGGCAGCTCGACCACCGGCACCCCCAGCGCC
>JBEBJC010001143.1:0-2701 GCA_040080105.1 Myxococcota bacterium | reverse complement strand
GTGTCGACCGTGTCGACCGTCGAGCTCCCCCCCGACCCGGTCGACCCCGACCCGGTCGACCCCGACCCGGTCGACCCCGACCCGGTCGACGTCTCCGGGGTGAGGGCGTCCTGCAGGGTGACCACACCTACACATCCGACCAGCGCGAACCACATCCGACACCTCCGCCGGCGCCGTGTGCGGGATCTCCAGCTCGGTTCACCGTTCGGTTATGAGCGGCGATGCCGTTCGACGATCCACCCCAGGGGGTGCCGGTCCGCGCCGAGCACGACCGGTTCTGCCTCGACTTGCTGCCGTACCTGTCCGACCACGGCCAGGGCGACCTGCGGGTGTTCGCGAGCGCAGCCGCGATCGGCTACGTCGCCCTGCGGGTGAGCCGCCTTCTCGACGGCGGCGTGTTCGGCCTGCTGGCAGTGGGCGCGCTCGCGCTCGGCACGCTCGTGTACCTGGTGATGGGTGCGCTGCGGCGCGCGCGACGGAACGACGCGCGGCTGGTGGTCGAGGTGGCGGCGAACGAGCTGCGGCTCGGCTGGAGCAACGGCGCGGCGAACGAGCGGGTGTTCCTGCGCGACGTGGGCCGGGTCGAGGCCGAGGAGGCCGGGTACCAGCGGTACCACGTGGTCGCGCACGTCGCCGGGCGGGACCCGCTGGTGATCCCGATGGAGCGCCACACGGTCGAGGCGGCGCGGTGGCTCGCGGCCGAGCTCGCGGCGGCGGGCAGGAAGGCGCGCGAGCGAGACGGCGACGTGGCGCAGGTCCCGCGCGCGCTGCACGCGCTCACCGAGGGGTGAGCTCGGGACCCTCGAACCGCGCGGCCACCACCGCCGCGGCGAGGTCGCCGCTCACGTTGAGGGTGGTGCGGCACATGTCGAGCAGCCGGTCCACCCCGAGCACCAGCCCGATCCCCTCGACCGGCACCCCGATCATCCCGAGGATCATCGCGACCACCGGCAGCGACCCCGCAGGGACGCCGGCGGTGCCGATCCCGCCGAGCACACACACCGAGGCGACCAGCAGCTGCTGCGCCACCGACAGCTCGACCCCGTAGAACTGGGCCAGGAACAGCACGGTCACGCCCTCGAACAGCGCGGTGCCGTTCTGGTTCGCGGTGGCGCCGACGGTCAACACGAACCGGCTCACCCGGGGGGGCAGCCCGAGCTCGTCCGCCACCCGCAGCGTGGTCGGCAGCGTCGCCGAGCTGGAGGCGGTGGAGAACGCGGTGAGCATCGCGTCCTGGATCCCGCGGAAGAACCACACCGGCGAGCGGCGCCCCACCGCGACCACCGCGAGCGGGATCACCACGAACTGGTGCAGCGCGAGCCCGGTGAGCACGGTGGCCACGAACCACCCGAGCTGGGTCAGCACCTGCAGGCCGAGCTCGGCGGTGAGCGCGGTCATCAGCGCGAACACCCCGAACGGCGCGAGCTTGAGCACCCCGCCGATCATCCACATCGCCAGGTCGTACACCCCCTGCAGCAGCTCCCGCACCCGCTGCACCGGCTCGCCCGGCACTAGCGTCAGCCCGATGCCCACCACGGTCGCGGCGAACATCACCGCGATCATGTCGTTGTCGGCCATCGCGCGGACCAGGTTGTCCGGCACGATCCGGACCAGCAGCTCGACCCCGGACTTCGGCGCCGGGCCGCTGACGATCGCCGACGCGCGCTCGGCCGCGTTGGCGAGCAACGACGCGCGGACCTCCTCGGGTACCCCGAGGCCGGGCTGGATCCCGTTCACCACGCCGACGCCGATCGCGACCGCGATCAGCGACATCGCAGCGGTGTACAGCAGGGTCACGAGCCCGACCCGGCCGACCTTCGACGGGTGGCCGAGCTCGGCGACGCCGAGCGCGAGCGCGCAGAACACCAGCGGCAGCACCAGCGCGAACAACAGCCGGAGGAACACCTGCCCGATCGGCCGCACGGTCCACCCGACGACCCACTTCAGCGTGGGGTCGTCCGGCCACAGCGCGTGCAACACCACCCCGAGCGCGGCCCCACCGACGACCCCCGCCAACATCCGCCAGTGCATCCGCGCCCTCCGTTGGCGTGCGCAGTAGCTCACCCGTCGGGGTCCGGCCTCCCCCGCGGTGTTCGGTGCGAGCACTGGCGGCGCGGGCGGCCGAGACGTAGGATGTCCGTCCGGAGGTCGAGCTGAGCGGCCAGGACGATCCGGGAGCGCGTCCCCGTCGGCTGGGGCGCCCTCCGACCAGACCACCCGTCGACGAGGCGCCGCCGCCGGTCGACGCAGGACTCGACGAAGTGCCGATGATCGACCCGAGCTTGCTCGGGCCGGTCGCCGAGTTCACGATCTCGCTCAGCGACGAGGTGGTGCAGGCGGCGCTGTCGAGCACGCCGGCCCGACGCACGCCCGAGCCGCCCCCTCCGGTGGCCACCTCGTCTCCGGGGCCCGACGAGGCCGTGCCGCCCGACGTGTCGAGCCGGTTCGTGCGGCCGCGCCCGGGGTCGCGCTCGCTGCCCGCGCCGCGCAGCGGGTCGGCGTCTCCGGCGGCCCCGCTGACCACCGGCGTGGTGTCGGCCGCCCCGTTGACCACCGGCGTGGTCCCGCCGAGCCCCGGCGCGCCGCCGTCGCGTGACCCTCCGGCCGCCCGCCCACCCGACGCGGCGCCGCTCGTGTCGGACCGCTCGCGCGCCCGCAGCCTGCTGCCGACCTTCGAGCCGTCGAGCCCGGACTCGCGGGC
>JBEBJC010001142.1:0-2701 GCA_040080105.1 Myxococcota bacterium | reverse complement strand
GAGGGGGCCGGTTGGAGCCGGGGTGAAGCGCGTTTTTCTCCCTCTCCCCCGCATCGGGGGAGAGGGTCGGGGTGAGGGGAATTCCGCAGGACGGAGTCCGAGGCCCAGCAAATTCACCGCAGCTCGTGCAGCGCCCGGTCGTATTCGATTCGGCTGATCTGCCCGGTCGCGAGCTTCTCGTTGAGGCTCGCGACCGCCTTGCCGTGGACCACCTCGGCGGTGTCGATCCGGTCCTGCTCGGCCACGTACCGGGCGCGGCCCTCGGCGTGTGCCTCCTCGAACAAGCTCTTCAGCTCGCTCGCGTCGAGGCCGCGCCCCGCCTCGAAGTACTTCTGCGCCACCCGCCCGATCGCGTAGGTCGACGCGAACGAGGTGCCGGCGCCGAACGCCATCCCCCAGCCCGGCACGACCCGCGCCAGGTTGTTCACCGCGACCCGCATCAGCGCCGAGCCGCCGACCGAGGTGAGGAACGCGCGCACCGCGTCGCCGTCCATCACGTGGCCGAAGTACAGCCCGATGTCGTGCACCATCTTGCCCTGGATCGCGATCACCGCGAGGTCGGCGACGATCGCCACCCCCGGGACCGGCATCGCGCCCGCCACCGCCGACAGCACCGAGTACTTCAGGATGTCCTCGGTGATCTCCGAGTCGCGCGCGGCCGGGTCGGCCTCGGCGAGGATCCGCCCCGGAAGCAGCGTGTCGAGCGTCTCCCCGAACACCTGGCCGAGCAGGGTGTCTTCGCCCCGGTTCGGCACGATCTTGCGCAGCAGGGCGACCTCGAACGTCGAGGCCACCCCGTCGGCGTGCGCGACGGCGTAGGCCGACTCGTACAGCCGCTCCCGCTCGTCGCCGTCGAGCAGGCCGAGCTCGTGGTCGAGGCTCACGTCCTCGGCGAGCAGCGACGGCAACAGGTCTGCCTTGTCACCGAGCGCGGTCTTCAGCGCGGCGACCTCGTGGTCGTCGAGTGAGCCGTCGGCTCGCGCCATACCGACCAGCACCCGAAACGACGCCAACGACTTGCGATCGAGCTCCACGACCCCCTCCGCGCGGCCTACATAACCCGAACCCGCGGGCGGCGACGATGCCGGGTGAACGCCGACGTGCCGGTGGGATCAGCGGCGCCGCGTCAGGCGACGACGCTGCCGGGCTCGCGCGGGCTCTGGGCGAAGCAGGTGCGGCCGGGCTGGCACCGCTCGGGCATCACGCCGTCGTCGTCGGGGCCGAACGGCTGGCAGGTGCGCAGGCACGAGTACGGCGCGCCGGCCCCGCTCAGGTCGGCCACCATCTGCTCCCGGGTGTCCCACCGGGCGCCGTAGAACCCCCGCCAGCGGATGTACGCGCACAACTTCACGGGACCTCCTTCGTCGGGGTGGCCGACCCGCGCGGCCCGGCCAGCGCCTGGTCGAGCGTGTCGCGCACGGTGGTGGGGATCAACAGCGCCTTGTACGCGGTCTGGGCGAGCGGTGCCCGCTTCGGCGCGAGGCCGAGCAGCAGGTCGTCGACCTTGGGGTCGTCCGGCTTCAGCCCGACCAACGCGCGGCCGGCGTCGGGGTACCCGATCGGGCGGTTGGCGATCCCGCCGAGGGCGAGGGTGGCGAAGTCGATCGCGCCGTCGGCGCCGAGCCGGACCCGCACGACACACTCGACCAGCGGCCACTCGGCGCGGGCGCGCGAGATCGCGCGGAAGTACCCGGCCTGCTCCCCGTCGAGCGGCGGGGGCAACACCACCGAGGTGAGCAGCTGCCCCGGGCGCAGCGCGTGGGTCGACCGGGGGTCGGTCCCGTCGCCGAGCAGCGTCGGGATGTCGCGCACGTCGGCGCCCTCGATCTCGGCCCGGGCGTCGTACGCGAGCAGCGCCACCGCCATCGTCGACGGGTGCGGCGCGATGCACGGCCCGAGGTCGACGAGCGAGTGGAACACCGCGTCGCCGCCGCGCGCGAAGCAGGTCGCCCCGCCCTTCTTCAGGCACGGGAACTCGGGGCTGCGGTAGTACCAACACCGGACCTGCTGCAGCAGGCTGCCGCCCACCGTGGCGCGGGCGCGGATCTGGGGGGTGGCGAGCGCGCCGGCGGCGAGCGCGACCCCGCGCCACCCCGCCAGCACCAGCGGGTCGGTCGCGAGCTGGTCGAGGGTCACGAGCGCGCCGATCCGCAGCCCCCCCTCGGCGGTGGGGACGATCGAGTTCGCGCCGACGAGGTCGCGCAGGTCGACCACTGGTCCGGTGGCGATCCCGCGCGCGCGCAGGTCGGTGAGGTCGGTCCCGCCGGCGCGGAACGTGCCGTCGGCGGCGCGGGCCTGGGCCGCGGTGGTGGGCAGCGTGATCATGCGAGCACCTCGAGCACCGCCTTCGGTGTGAGCGGGATCCGGAGCGGGCGACGCCCGGTGGCGTGGTGGAACGCGTTGGCGATCGACGCGGCGACCGAGACGCCGCCGAGCTCGCCGAGGCCGGTCGCGCCCCCGCGCACGTGCTCGAACCCGCGGGGCTCGAAGTGGACGGTGCACGGGGGGATGTCCCCGATGCCGGGCATCCGGTAGTCGTCGAGGTTGTGGCTCAACAACCGGCCGGTGGTCGGGTCGAGGCGCCGATCCTCGTACAGCGTGTACCCGACGTTCTGCACGAACGAGCCCAGGATCTGGCTCCGCGCGAGCTTCGGCAGCACGATCCGCCCGACGCCGATCCCGACCCACCCCTCGAGCACCT
>JBEBJC010000160.1:0-12350 GCA_040080105.1 Myxococcota bacterium | reverse complement strand
AGGCGCGCACCCCGAACGGCGCGTGCTTCGCGGTGGCGCGCGAGCTCGGGATCGAGCTGGTGGAGGGCGACCCGGTGGCTCAGGTGGGCCACGCGCTGGCGGGGCGGGGCCGCGCGCTGTTCGTGCTCGACAACCTCGAGCAGCTGGTCGACCACGCCGCGGCGTGTGTCGGCGCGTGGGCCGCCGCAGCGCCCGAGGCGTCGTTCCTCGCCACCAGCCGGGTGACGCTGCGGATCGAGGGGGAGCACCAGGTCACGCTCGAGGGGCTCGGGCGGGCCGACGCGTGCGCGCTGTTCCACGCCCGGGTCGGGCGCGCGCTCGATCCGCGCGAGCAGCAGGATCTGGAGCGGCTGGTGGACGAGCTCGACGGGCTCCCGCTCGCGATCGAGCTCGCCGCCGCCCGCAGCCGCACCCGGATGGTCGACGCGGCGCACGACCTGCTGCAGGACGACGGGAGCCGGCGGCCGCCCCGCCACCAGAGCCTCACCGCGTCACTCGACGCCACCTGGGCCCTGCTCACCCCGTGGGCGAGCGGCACGGCCGCCCAGCTCACGGTGTTCGAAGGGGGGGCGCGGCTCGAGGCGGCCGAGGCGATCGCGCGGGCCGCACCGGGCACGCCGGACGGGCTGTCGGTGGTGGACGCGCTGCAGGAGCTGCTCGACGCGAACCTGGTGCGGTGGGAGCCCGCGACCGAGCGGTTCGTGATGTCGCCGCTGGTCGCCGCACACGCCCGCACCCGCGCGGTCGCGGGCGAGCTCGAGGCGGCAGAGGTGCGGCACGGCGGGTACTTCGCCCAGCTCGGCTCCCCCGCGGCGCTGCGCGCGCTCGACCGCCGGGGCGGCACCGAGCGGTGGCGGGCGCTGGTGCGCGAGGTCGACAACCTCACCGCGGCGCTGCGGCGCGCGATCGGGCGCGACGACGGCGAGACCGCCGCGGGGTGCGCGCTGGCGCTCGACGTGGTGCTGTCGAGCCACGGGCCGGTGCAGGCGGCGGTCGAGGTGCTCGAGGACGCGCTCGAGCTCGGGCCGCGGCGGGCGGAGCTGCGGGTCGCGCTCGGGCGGGCGCTCACCGAGACCGACCGGTTCGCCGAGGCCGATCGGGTGCTGGGCCTGGCGCTCGCCGACGCGGCGGACCCGCGACAGCGGGCGGCGGCGCTGCACGCCCGCGGGGTGCTCGAGCTGCAGACCGAGCGGGTCGCCGACGCCGAGCGCACCCTGTCGGCGGCGGCCGAGCTGTACCACGCGGCGGGCGACACCGCGGGCCAGGCGATGGTGCTGCGCGACCTCGGCGTGGCGACGTGGCACCTCGGGCGGGTCGACCAGGCGGTCGGTCGGTTCGAGCAGGCGCTGCGCCTCGCGCGTGAAGCCCGCAGCCGGCGGGCCGAGGCGCTGGTCACCGCGAACCTGGCGCTCGTCCACACCGACACGGGCGACCTCGAGCAAGCGCTCGCGTTCCACCACCGCGCCCTCGCGGTGCTGCCGAAGCTCGGGGCGAGGCGGGCCGAGGCGAAGTCGATGGCGAACCTCGCCCTGACGTTGAAGCAGGCGGGCCGGCTCACCGAGTCGATCGAGTGGGGCGAGCGAGCGGTGGGGCTGATCCGCACCACCGGCGACCGGCGCGCGCGGGCGGCGATGCTGAGCAACCTCGGCAACTCGCTCGCCTCGCTCGGCCGGCTCGAGGCGGCGGTGGCCGCGTTCGACGACGCGATCGAGCTGCACCGGGCGCTCGGTGACCGCCGGTTCGAGGGGATCACCCTCGGGAACCTCGCCGCCGCGCGGCTCGAGCAAGGGCGCGACGCCGAGGCGCAGGGGCTGCTCGAGCGCGCGCTGTCGCTGCACCGCGCGGTGGGGAACCGGCTGTTCGAGGCGTTCGCCCTGGGCACGCTCGGGGTCGCGTGGGGCCGGGCCGGGCGCCACTCCGACGCGGCAGCGGCGTTCGACGCGGCGGCGGTGCTGGCCGAGGTCGCCCGGGATCGCGTCCAGCACGGGCTGTGGACCACCTGGGGCGCGCTGACCGCGGCTCAGCGCGGAGACCGGGACGGGGCGCGGGCGGCGCTCTCGCAGGCCGAGCCGGCGCTCGCCGAGCGTGGCAGCCGCCCGATGATGCTGGAGACCTGGGTGGTGCGGGCCCGGACGGCGGCGGCCCTCGGGGAGTCGCCGGCGGCGGCGGTCGACCGCGCCCTGGCGCTCGCGGCCGAGCTCGGGCTCGATCGGTCGGCTCCGGCGCTCGCGCAGCTCCCCGGCCCGGCGTAGCGCCGCCCGGACGGATGGGTCGCGTGCCAATTCGATCGTTCGGCGGGCTCCCACCCCGCCGAATTCGAGCATGCGATCGCTTGACCGAACGAGCACGTCGGACTACCATACGAACCGGAGAGGGGAGCAATGAAGATCCTTCGTCCTTCGTCCTTCGTCCTTCGTCCTTCGTCCTTCGTGTAGCTCCGCGCCTTGCGGTGGCCAGCTCGGTGCTCTTGTTGCTGGTGGCATGCCCCAAAGGGGCTCCCCCGAACGCCGCAGTCCCCTGCGCGGTGCAGGAACAGAACTGCAACGTCCAATGCGGCGGCGAAGAAAACGTCGCGAAATTCGCGTGTTCACCGACGGGCGGCCCCGCTGGCGACTGCTCCTGCGACAACGGCACCGACGCGGGTGGCGGGCTGCTGGACGGGCCCGCCGTGTGTATGGCGTCTTGATCACGAACCCGAACCCATCGCAGGAGGCGTGAGATGATCCTTTCCTTCGCAGCCCTGTTCTCCAGCGTCGCTGGAGCCACCGACTACGACGCCGAGCTCGCGATCCCGTCGGAGCATCCGCAGTGGATGAAGGCGGGGTACGCGCCCACGTACAAGCGGTTCCTGTACAAGCTCAGCCCGAGCCAGAACCCCGGCGACGGCGTGGTGAACTCCACCGACAGCAGGGTCAAGTGCCGCGTGAAGAGCTCGTGGGTGATCCTGGAGTTCTCGGCCGACCGCGCGCACTGGCCCTCCACCCTGCCACTGAGCGCCACCTGCGTGTACGGACCTGACACACTCGAGGTGAGCGTCGTGCCGTATGCTCCCGAGGTCGACCCGGCGTTTCAGCAGATGGAGATCCTGACCACCAGCGCGGGTCCGCAGGTCGACATCACCCGGTTCACCAACGGGCTCGACATCACGAGCTTCAACCTGCCCACGACCTGCTCGGGCGAGTTCGTGGTGGGCACCTACGGCTCGACCCTCGACGCGGTGGCTTGCCGGGTGTTCTACCGCAGCGCTCAGCCCGTGGTTCAGGTGCGGGTGCTGGAGGCGGCCAGCATCGGCGTCGGGAGCTGCACGCTCCCACTCGACGACGACACGGACTACGTGCTCACGATCAACCTCGACGAGCACGACCCGTAGCACCGGACCAGCCCAGGCGACCGTCGGCGGTCAGGAACCGCGGCGCGGGGCGAACCCCGCGCGACCGAGCCTGACCACTTGGCGCGGTTCTCTCGCCCGCGTGCCGCGCTACTCCGCCGCCCGCATCGCAGCTCGGGGTTACGATCGCGCATGCAGTCCACCGTTCGGTTGAGCCGCCGCGCCAGCTACGCCGACTACCTGGCTGTGGAGCTGAGCAGCGCACATCGCCACGAGCTCCTCGACGGCGTGATCGTGGCCATGGCCGGCGGGTCCGACGAGCACAACGCCATCGCCGGCCGTTTCGCAGCGGCCATCGGCGGCCGACGCCGAGCTTCCTGCCGCTACTTCAGCCCGGACCAGCGCTTCTGGATCTCCGCCACCGCGCGCGCGCGGTACAGCGACGGCTCCGTGGTCTGCGGCAAGCCGGACCACCCGCCCCACGACGGTCAGGCGACGACGAACCCCGTCCTCGTGCTGGAAGTCCTGTCGCCCAGTACGGAGGGCGACGACCAAGGCGACAAGCGGCTCGATTTCCAGTCCCTCCCCTCCCTGCAGGCTTACGTCGTGGCGAGCCAGGACCGCCAGCGGGTGGAGGTGTGGCGGCGGGCCGAGGGTGGGTCGTGGCCCTCCGGCCCCGAGGTGTACGTCCACGGCGACCTGTTCGCGCTGCCTACGTTGCTCGCCGAGATCCCGGTGGCCGAGGTCTACGACGACATCTTGGCGCCGGACGGGCGATCGCTGCTGCGCTGACCGCGCCGCGGTCAGGACACCGCGCGCTCGAGCACCAGCCGCGGCGCGGGGGCGAACCCCTCCGCCGCGAGGAACGCGATCAGCTCCTGCTCGTTCCACGACACCTCGGTGCGGATCCGCTCGATCCGCAGCGCGGCCAGGTTCTTCAGCAGCTGGTCGAACATCGCCCGCCCGATGCCGCGCCGGGTGAACCCGGGGTCGACCAGCAGCGTGTCGAGCACCGCGACCGGCTCGGCCTGGCCGAACTCGCCGTAGTGCACCGCGCCGAGCACCGCCCCCGCGAGGATCCCGTCGATCACCGCGCCGAGGGACACCCGCACGTCCGATCCGAGCGCGCGGTCGAGCTTGCCCTCGAGGTACTTGGCGCGGTTCCGCCCGCTCCACGCCTGGTCGATCCGCACCAGGCGGTCGAGGTCGGCGCGGGTCAGGGTGCGTACGACGATGCCACGGTCGTCGTCGAGGTTCTCGTCGTCCATGCGACCTCCCGGAGTTCCAGTTTGCGATGACGGTATGCACCCCACAACGCGGCGCCGATCGCGCCGGCCTGGATGCCGAGCTCGTGGGTCACGAGCTCGATCGGGGCGTCGACGGCGGCGCCGCGCCGGGTGCCGGACGGCTCCTTCAGCGACTCGTCGAGCCCGGCGACGAGCCCCACGTCCTGCGACGGACCGCCCGACACGAACACGATCCCCGACGCGGGCAGCGAGCGGATCAACCGCGCGAACCGCCCGGCCATCGACTCGTGGATCCCGCGAAGGATGTCGGGGGTGGGGATGCCGCGGCTCACCATGTTGATCACGTCGGTCTCGGCGAGCACCGCGCAGATCGAGCTCACCTTCTCGGGCTTCGTGCCCGAGCGCGACAGCTCGCCGACCTCGGCCAGCGACACCCCGAGGTACCGCGCGATGTTCTCCAGGAACTGCCCGGAGCCCGACGCACACTGGCTGGTCATCTTGTACCCGAGCACCTTGCCGCGCTCGTCCATCGACACCGCGCGCGCGTGCAGCGCCCCCACGTCGAGCACCGCGCGGGCCCGCGGCTCGAGGAACAGCGCCCCGCGCGCGTGGGTGGTCATCCCGTAGAAGTGGCCGGTGGCGAACGGGACGTCCTCCCCTTCCCCGGTGGTCGCGACGTAGTCGATGTCGGTGACCCCGCTCGCCTCGACCGCGCGCCGGAACACCTCGTCGATCACCGCCGGGATCTCCCGCTTGCGGATCCGCCCGGCGAAGTGGCCGAGGAGCTCGGCCGAGCCGTCGTCCCCACACCGCATCACCACCGCCTTGACCGCGCCGGACCCCACGTCGAGGCCGGCGGTGATCCGCTCGCTCATGCCGACACCTCCGCTGCGCTGCGTTGGGCGAACATCGCGGCGCCGAGCGCGCCGGTGTAGATCGACGACGGGGAGATGTTCAGCACCCGCGCGCCGTAGTTCTCGACCACCAGCTGCTGCAGCGACTTCACCGCCGCGCCGTTGTTCGCGACCCCGCCGGTGAACGTGAACTCGTCGGTGATCCCGCCCGACCGCGCGAGCAGGCTCATCGCGCGCAGGATCACCGCCCGGTGCAGCCCGGCGAGGATGTCCTCGCGCTTCTCCCCGAGGGACAGGCGCTCGCGCAGCTCGGCGCCGGCGAACACGGTGCAGGTGCTGTTGATCTTCAGCGGGCGGGTCGCGCCGAGCGCCATCGGACCGAGCTCGTGCAGCCCGATGTTCATCTCGTCGGCGATGTACCCGAGGTACCGCCCGCAGCCCGCCGCGCACCGGTCGTTCATCTGGAAGCTGGTGACGATGCCGTGCCCGTCGACCTGGATCGCCTTCGTGTCCTGGCCGCCGATGTCGAGCACCGTCCGGGTGCCGGGGAACATCGCGTGGGCGCCGAGCCCGTGGCACAAGATCTCGGACCGGATCTGCTCCTTCGGGAACGGCAGCCGCGCGCGGCCGTAGCCGGTGCCCACGGTGCTCGCGATGTCGAGCGGCACCGCCATCGCGCGCTCGACCCCCTCGGTCACGTCGGGCGGTCGCCCGATCCGGCGCAGCGCGGTGTGGATGTGCTCGTCGAACCCGAGCGCCAGCGGCTCGTTCTCGACCCGCAGGATCGACTTGTCCCACAGCCCGAGGAACAGGTCGAACGACAGCCCCGCCTCGGCCGCGAGCGCCTCCGACGCGCGGGTGTACGACGAGCCCGCGATGTCGCGGAAGAAGTCGGACCGGGCGGCGGGCGCGGGATCGGCGAACCACGCCTCCTCCTCGGCCGCCATCCGGCGGAACACCTCGTCGAGCACCGCGCGGGTCGGCTCGCGCAGCCCGGCCGCCACCCCGGTCGCCACGTCTTCGTCGACGAGCTCGCGCAGGCGTCCCATCTGCAGCAGAACCTGCTCGGTGCGGAACGCGCGCAGCAGCTGGTCGAGCACCGCCGCGCCCGCCGCCCGCTCGACCTCGCGCCGCAGCAGCCCGAACCGCGCGGTCACCAGCGCCTCGCTCTGCGCGACCCGCGCCGCCAGATCGTAGTTCGACCGGCTGTTGGTGATGCCCTTGCCGAGGATCGTGCCGTCTTCCCCGAGCACCACCGCCTTGGTGGTGGTCGACCCGAGATCGATGCCCACCGCGCAGTTCATGTGACGCTCCCGACGCGCTTCGCGTCCACCATCTGGAGGTAGCTCTCGAGCCGGTTCTTGATGTTCGCGGCCGAGAAGTACCGGGGGTCCACCAGGTCCGACTCGACGAACGCGCCCGGCACGCCGGTGCGCTTCTCGACCTCGCGCAGGATCAGCAGCTGGCCGGCCGAGAACGAGTTGCACGACTTCACGCTGTTGATCAGGAACCCGTCGGCGCCGTACTGCTCGACGTAGGTGCACAACATGTCGATGCGCTGCGGCAGGCTCAGGTTCGTGTAGCAGCCGGCGCAGTAGTCCGCGAGCGTGCCGATCGGGTCGCTCGGGTCGTGGCGGAACCCGAAGTCGTACGTGCCGCCGACCTTGGTGTAGGTCGACGCGACCACCACCGCCTGCTCGTCGCTGAACATCTTCCAGAACTCGTGGAAGTTCGTCCAGTTCGGCGGGCCCTCGACCACGAGCCGGTACTTCTGCTGGTCGAGCGCGCCCGACGGGGTGATCGGCCCGAGGCCGGCCGCGGACCGCGCCTCGACCTCCTGCCGCAGCGCGCGGTAGTACTCGACCCCCTCCTGCGTGCCGCGGAAGCTCGAGAAGATCGGCCCCACGTAGTACACGGCGCCGAAGTACGCGTCGATCGGGCTCGGGCGACGCTTCGCCGACTCGAGCACCGCCACCAGGTCGTCCTCCGCCGCGGCCGACATCGCGAGCCGCTCGCGCAGCGCGTCCGGGTCGAACTTCCGCCCGGTGACCTGCTCGAGCGCCGGGATCACCAGGCCGCGGATCTGGCGCTCGACGTACGCGCGGTGCTCGGGCGCGACGGTGCCGTCGCCCTGGTACGGCACGTGGAGGAACACCGTGGGGCAGTCGTACGCCTCGCGCAGCAGCTCGAACCACTTCATGAACGTGTAGCAGCCGGTGTACGACAGCAGCAGCAGATCGGGCTTCGGCAGCCGGGTCCCGGTCGGGCCGACGTTGCCCGACTTCAGCATCCCGAGGTCGCACTTCACGTAGGTGCACACGTCCTCGGAGTGGCCGGCCTTCTCGGCCTCGGCGATGTACTTGCGCGACAGGCCGCGCATCCCGGACTGCAGCGCGTTGATCTCGGGCAGCAGCGGCAGCGCGCCGAAGCTGCGCACGAGCTCGCACAGGTTGCCCGGCACGAACGTGTACACCACCGGCTCGCGGGTCTCGGTCGCCTGCTCGAGCCGCTGGAAGTGCCCGGCGATCATCTCCTTCTGGAGCTCCATCGACCGGTCCTTGGGGGCCTTGCTCTGGCCCTCGGTCGTCGTCGCCTCGCTCATGTCGGCCCCCACAGCTTGATCGAGTCGGAGAACGTGCCCGCCTGCTCGCGGAACTGCTGGAACTGGCCGGTGTTCTCGCTGTACTGGAACGCGATGCACGGCAGGCCCGCGGCCTCGGCGCCGGCCTTCAACATCGGGCGGTCGAGCAGCGCCGGGTCGCAGAACGACGGCGCGGCGAAGATGATCCCGTCGGCGCGCGCGTCGGCCACCCGCTGCTGCATCAGGCGCTTCTTCCCGTTCGGGTCGTGCTCGTACAGGATCGACGACGGCAACGAGTGGCGCAGGAACGCGGTCGACAGCGCCTCGAGCGGGTCGCCGTCGAGCGGGACGTCGCGGGTGATCAGCCGGTTGCCGAGCACGAAGTCGTCGTCGACCACGTAGCAGCCGGCCCGCTCGATCGTCTTGATCAGCCCGAGCGGCGGCTGCTCGCAGAACGCGCCCGCCACCACCACCCGCACCCTGTCGCGCGGCTTCGCGTCGTCGTCGGCGACCGCGGCGAGGTACGCGCGCGCCTGGTCGAGGAACGTCTCGGGCGCGGCGATCTCACCCGCGCGGATCAGCACGTACAGCTCCTCCGACGGCACCTTCCACGGGGTGTCGCGCCGGGCGGCGTACAGCGCGCGGATCACCGCGCGGACCTCGTTGTACAGCGCGATCGACCGGCGGAGGCGCTCGAGGTCGGGCGGCCCGCCCATCAGCGCCGACAGGTCGCGCAGCAGCACCTCGAGCTCGTGGCGCCAGAACCGCCCGCCGGTGTCGGGGTCGAGCACCTGCGGCACGTCGCAGTACCGGACGTACTGGTTCGGGGCGAGCACCTGCCACATCCCGGACAGGTTCCGGATCACGTCGCACGTCGACGGGAAGATCACCGCCGACAACACGTCGAGCCGGCCCGACTGCTGCAGCTCGACCACCGACCGGGGCAGGTGGCAGATGTACGACTGGTAGAACGCGTCGCCGCGGATGATCTCGAGCCGGTCACCGCCGCCGTGGATCCCCACCGGCAGCAGGCCCGCGCCGTGGATCACCTCCTTGGGCGCGTACACCGGCAAGAACCCGGCCGCCTTGCCGCCGGCGGCGACGTGCGCGTGCACCGAGGTCAGGTCGAGGTCCTCGTACAGCTCCTTCGCCCAGTCCACCACCCGTGCGCGGCTCATGCGTGCTCCCACACCGGCGGACGCCCTTCGACGAAGGCGCGCAGGCCCTCGACCGGGTCCCGGTGATGCATCAGGTCCTCGAGGTACAGGTTCTCGACCGCCGCCAGCTCCTCCCCGAGCGCGCGCGCGACCGGCCGGCGCACCGCCCGCCACGCGGCCCGCACCGCGGTGGCCGAGTGGGCCGCCAGACGCTGGTCGAACCACGCGAGGCACGCGGCCCACGGGTCGTCGGCGACCTCGTCGGCGAGGCCGAGGCCGACCGCGCTCCGCCCGTCGACGGTCGCGCCGGACAACACGAGCTCCACCGCGTCGGCCATCCGCACCCGGAACGGCAGCAGCACCGCGCCGAGCGGCGGGAACACCCCGAGCTTGACCTCGGGCAGCCCGAGCTTGCTGTCGGGGTGGACGAACACGCGGCCACACGCGATCGCGAGCTCGAGCCCGCCGCCGAGGCACTGCCCGCGCACCACCGCCGCGGTCGGGATCCCGAGCCCCTCGAGGTCGCGGAACATCCGGTGGAAGTCGTGCAGCATCCGGGCGACCCGGCCCGGCAGGTGCTCCTCGACCGACGCGCCGAAGCTGAAGTGCGGACCGTCGTGGTCGACCACCACCAGCTTCACCGGACCCTCCGGCAGGATCTGGCCGATCGCGCCGCGCAGCGCGCCCACCATCTCGGCGTCGAGCACGTTGCCCTTCGGGCGGGCGAGCGTGAGCCGCACCACGGCCCCGTCGCGCTCCGTGCCGACGCGCAGCGGGGTCACTCGAGCTCCTTGAGCGGCACCGGGGCCACCGCGCGGATCAGCTCCTCGCTCCACCGCTCCCCGGCCGCGAGCCGCCGCCGCAGCTCGACGAAGTCGACCTCGCGCCGGTCCTTGGTGCCCTCGTTGAACGCGCGGAACCCGGCGTTCGCCTCGGCGAGCATGTTCAGCCCGAGCCACGACCGGCTGCCTTCGCGGTTCTTGTCCCAGTGGGCGAGCTTGTGCTTGCGCAGCGACTCGAGCGTGCGGGTGGTGCACCCGGGGAACGTCATCACGAGCTTGCTGCACAGCGCGTCGACCGCCTGGTCGAGCGCCGACAGGTCGGAGGTGCACGACTCGAGCGCGGCCTTGCCCGCGGCGAGGTCGGCGCCGGTCTTCGGCTCGCCGAGCCGCGGGCGGCCCCACGCGTCGGTCCCGCCGTCGGTGTACACGAGCGGGTTCGGCACCCACGCCCCCGACGCGTCGCGCAGCGACGGCACCACGTCGGTCAGCAGCCCGAGCCGCAGCGCCTTGTGCGCCGACCACGGCTCACACGCGGTGCACGACAACATCGCGTGCTCGATCCCCACGAACAGCGGCAGGAAGTCGGTGGCGCCCCCGTCGGGCGCGCTGCCGTGCCGCGGCCCGGCCTGCCCGAACCGCGCCCGGTCCTGCGCGATCGTATAGTCACACGCCATGCCGATCTCTTGCCCGCCGCCGATCCGCATCCCGTTGGCGCGGCAGATCACCGGCTTGTCGCACTCGAGGATCGCCGACACCATGTCGTTGAACAGGCGCATGTACTGGCGGTACTCGTCGGGGCGTCCCGCGTAGTACTCGGCGTACTCCTTGGTGTTCCCGCCGGTGCAGAACGCCTTGTCGCCGGCGCCGGTGAACACCACCGCCACCGCCGCGCGGTCGTTCGCCGCCCTGCGGAACCCGAGGATCACCGCCTTGACCATGTCGGTGGTGTACGAGTTCAGCTGGCCCGGGTTGTCGAGGGTGAGCCACACCGCGTGTAGCCCTTCGGCGAGCGCGCCGTCGGGGGTGCGTACTGGGCGGCGCTCGTACCGCACCTGGGGGCACGAGAGCTCGGGGAGGTCGTGGTTCTTGAGCTCCATCAGGTGCTCCGATCGGGCGCGAACACGATCCGGCGCCCGGAGGGGTGGTGGTGGGCGTGGGCGAACGCTCCGGGGAGCGTGTCCATCGGGCGGATCTCGGTCGGGCCGACCACGTCGAGCCGGCCGTCGAGCGCGAGCGCGACGATCTCGGGGTACGCGTCGGGCGGGCAGCCCCAGTTGCCGATCGCTCGGGCGTCGAACGCCATCAGGTTCGACAGGCGCACGGTGACCGGGTCCATGGTGAACCCGACCACCGCGAGGGTCGCGCCGTGCACCAGCAGGCCGAACGCGGTGGTCTGGCCGGCGGCCGAGCCGGAGCACTCGAAGATCTTCCACCGGGTCGCGGGCGCGCCGACCTCCTTGGCGTACGCCCCGATCGCGGCCTTCAGCTCCTTGCCCGGCAGCGCCCGCGGGTCGAACGCGCGCCCACACGCGCCCGGCGCCGCGAGCCGCTCGGGCGACACGTCGACGCCGACCACGTGTGCGCCGGCGATCCGCGCGAGCTGGGCCGCGTACCCGCCGACGCCGCCGAGCCCGATCACCACCGCGAGATCGCCCGGGCGCACGTCGGCGCGGCGCACCGCCTGGAACGGCGTGGACGCGGCGTCGGCGATCACCGCGAGGTGGCGCAAGGTGAGCCCGTTCGCCCCGATCACCCGGTCGAACCGGTCGTCGGCGCCGGGCACCGCGCACAGCCCGCGCGCCGGCACCACCACGTGTGACGCGAACCCGCCGTCCAGGTCGTTGCCCGGCATCACCTGGCGCTTGCAGATCATCGGCGCGCCAGCGGCGCAGTCGTCACACGCGCCGCACGGGATCACCGCCGGCACCACCACCGCGACCCCGAGCCACGACCCGGCGTCGGGCCCGGTCGCGTCGACCACCCCGGCGATCTCGTGCCCGAGCACCAGCGGCAGGGGCTTGCGGGTGCGCACCCCGTCGAACGCGAACCCGAGGTCGGTGTGGCACAGCCCGCACCCCGCGACCCGCACCCGCACCTCGCCGGGGCCTGGCTCCGGGAGCGGGCGTTCGACGCGGACCAGCGGGGATCCGGTCTCGACGAGCGCGTATCCGACGAGGTTCGCCACGGGGCCTCCGGGTGGGAGCTCCCCGCCAGCAACATCCGCGCCAACGCCAGGATCAGCCGCTGGTCGACCGCCGGAGGCTCGGACGCGAATCGAGTGTGCGATTCCACACACCTCGATTGCGGAGTCCGACACGCCGCCGGGCGAGCAGCGCGACCCACACCGGCGCGGACGAGGTCGCACATCCCCCGGGCGCGGGCGGCGGGGCGGCGGGGGGAG
>JBEBJC010001141.1:0-2708 GCA_040080105.1 Myxococcota bacterium | reverse complement strand
GCAGGCCCGGGCTCGGCTCTCCCGCCGCGGCGCGCACGGTGTTCGGCACGGTGAACACCACCTCGCCGCCCCGCCCGCGGTGAACCTGGACCAGCGAGCGCGCGCGCAACCCGTGCAGTGCGTCGACCACCGACGGGACGCCCGCCACCACCCCCTCGGCCGCGTCGAGCCCGAACGGGCCGCGGAACACCGACACCTGCGCGAGCGCCGAGGCCTGGTCGTCCGGCAGCGCGGCGACCGCGGCCGACACCGACCGATGGAGCGCGCCCCCGAGCGTGCGGAACGGCGAGTCGAGCCGCTGCAGGAGCGACTCGCCCGACATCACGTGCAGCCTGCCCGCGGCGAGCTCGATCGCGAGCGGGAGGTGGTCGAGCCGGGCCACGATCTCCGCGACCAGCGGGGCGGAGAGCGCCGCCTCCGGATCGGTCGCGGCGGCGCGCTCCACGAACAGGCGCGCCGCTTCGTCGGGCGACAGCGGCCCGAGCTCGACCCACAAGGCCCCGAGCTCGTCCTGTCGGCGGTGGGTGGTGAACAACACCGCGCCGCGGTCCCACTCTCGCAGCGCGGGGAGCGCCTCGTCCGACACACCGTCGATCACGAACAGCGCCGCGCGCGACTCCACGAGCTCGCCGATCCGCGCCACCGGGTCTCCGGCGCCGAGCTGGACCCGCGCCGCAGCGGCCACTCGCTGCGCCAGCGCCGCCGGATCGATGGCCCCCTCGGCGTCGCACCACACGACCTCGACCGAGGGCTCCGAACCGCGCGCGACCCGCCGGGCGAGCCAGGTCTTGCCGACCCCGGGCCCTCCCACCACACCGATCCTCGCGCGCGACCCCGCCCGGCGGGCGAGCCGCGCGGCCACCGCCGCCTCGACCCGCGCCAGCTCGGCGCCTCGGCTGGGCTGAGTCGTCGCTCCGGCCGCTCCACCGAACGCCTCTGGGGGTGGGGACGGCTGGAACCGGTACCCCCGCCCGTGCACCGTCTGCAGCTGGGACGGATGAGCCGGGTCGAGCTCGATCTTCGTGCGCAGGCGCCGCACGGTGGTGTCGACCGTCCGGCTGACCACGGTGGCCGAGTAGCCCCACACGCGGGTGTGCAGCTCCTCGCGCGACACCGCCTCGCCGGGGCGCGACGCGAGGTAGTCGAGCAGCTCGGTCTCGCGGGTGGTGAGCGCGAACTGGCGCGCGCCGCGCCGTACCAGCTGGCGAGCCAGATCGACCGTGCCGTCCGCCAACCCCACCGTGCGCGAACCGGAGACCGTCGCCACCTGCATGGACTGCTCCCCCAAACCCGCTGGCGCAGCGCCGTATCGCAAAACCGGCCGACGGGCCAGTTCCCACCCGCGACAGCCCGCCGCACGGAGAGACGCCGACGATTCATCGGTCGCGACACGGGTGTCCCGATCCGGGATCCACCCTCGGGCACGAGCCGCTCCCTGACGACGTCCGCGGGGCTGGCACGCCCCTCGCAAATGCCCCGTACGCACGGTGAGCCGATGTCCGTGCCCCTGAACGGCTCACCGAGCGCGAGGGACGGCGTGGGGAATGGGCTCCACGTCGTCCCTCACCTGTCTGGCGTGAGGGTGCCGCTGTTGCCGTCCGCCGCGGCGGGCGCGCCGGTGGTGAGCTGCTCGACCACCCGGTCGAGCGGGAACCGGGCGTCGTCGTACCGCTCGAGCAGCCTCCCGCCGCGGTCGATCACCAGCAGCCGCAGGCCGTGCGCGATCTCCTCCGGCTGCTGCAACACCGGCAGCCCCGCGCGCAGGGCGAGCTCCGCGAGCGGCTCCGGCTCGACCCGGGCGAACGTCCAACCCGGGCCGGCGCCAGCCGCGCGGGCGTACGCGCTCAGCACCTCGCTCGTGTCGAACGCGGGGTCCAGCGTCACCGCGACGATCCGCGCCCCCTCGGCCGCTCCGAGCTCCCGCTGCAACGCCTGCAGCCGGGTGATCATCGCCGGGCAGAACTCCGGGCGCGGGCAGCGGGTGTACACGAACGTGAGCGCGATCCGCTCGGTCTGCGCCGGGCCCAACGTCAGGGTCGAACCGTCGATCCCCGCGAGCTCGGTCGCCGGGAACACCTCTCCGGGCCGGATCGGAGCCGGGCCGGTGTTGGTGACCGGGGACGGGCCGTGGCCGGTCACCCGCAGCTCGACCAACGCGCTGCCCTCCTGCTTCACCACGTACCGCGCCGTCACCCGATCCCCGGGGGACAAACCGGACAACAGCGATGGGTCGGCGACCTCGAACGGCATCACCATCGCGCCCATCAGCCCGGGGATGTCTTCGTGGTCGAGCACGACCTCGTCGGGCGCGTGCACCTCGACCACCACGCCCTTCACGATGTACACCTGGCCGCCGTAGCAGGCCGCGAGCATCCACGCGATCATCGCCGGTGGGTAACACCGTCGGGCAGCGAGCGGACCCGGTCGAGCAGCTGCCGCGCGATCGGCGCGGCCGACCCGACGTCCCCCCGCCCGAGGTGGACCTCGTAGTACAGCCACGCGAGCTCCACCAGCGCGTCGGCGGCGTCGGACGGGCAACGGGCGCGGACCCACCGGGCCGCGTCGACCGGGGGGAGCCCCTGGGGCACGTCGAACCCGCGCGACGCGACCAGGGCGCGCGCTCGGTGGTGCAGTCGTGGGCGGAGCACCACGAGGGTGCCAAGAGCGCCGCCGGGCGCGACTTTGTGGGCGCGAATCGGCGCGCGGTG
>JBEBJC010000159.1:0-12380 GCA_040080105.1 Myxococcota bacterium | reverse complement strand
GGGGACCGAGATCCGGGGGATCGAAATCCGTCCGCAGGCCAGCCGATCCGTGCGCTCCCCATCCCTCGGGTGGTCCACAGTGACATCGGGGTTCGATCGCCGAACGATCCGGGTTTTCCACAGCTTCCACAGGCTATTCTACTGCGACTCGATCGATCCACCCGATCACTGGTTTCGCATTACAGTGGGCGCCTCTCCGGGGTTGTGGCATGGACCTGTACATCGAACGTGACGAGCTCGGGCGCGGACTGGCGCGTGTCCAGGGGATCATCGAGCGCCGAAGCACCCACCCGCTGCTGTCGCACGTGCTGCTGCACGCTCGCGAAGGTGGGCTGCGGATGACCGCGACCGACACCGAGGTGGCCTACATCGGCGACCTCGCGGCGAACGTCCGCTCCACCGGTCAGCTCGCGGTCGACGCGGCGAACCTGTTCCAGATCGTCCGCTCGCTGCCCGAGCCCACGGTGCAGCTCACCTCCACCGCGAACAAGCGGCTCGAGATCAAGTCGGGCCGGTCGCAGTTCAAGCTCCCCGGCCACGCGTCGGAGGACTTCCCCACGTTGCCGGCGTTCGAAGTGCGCGGGTCGGCGAAGCTCGCCGAGGGTGTGCTGCGCAGGCTGGTCGAGCAGACTTCGTTCGCAGTGGCCACCGACGATGTGCGCTACGGGCTGAACGGCGCGCACCTCGAGCAGCGCGAGAAGGAGGGCGTCCGCCACCTGCGGATGGTCGCCACCGACGGGCACCGGCTGTCCGCGGCAGACGGCCCGATCGAGGGCTCGGTCCCGCTCGATGCCCGGATGCTGGTGCCGCGCAAGGCGCTCGCGGTGATGCGGAAGCTGCTCGAGGGCAACGAGGAGCAGGTCGAGCTCACCGTGGGTGACGGCGCGATCCGGCTGGTCCGGCCCGACCAGCAGTTCTGGTTCCGGATGATCGACGGGGAGTTCCCGGACTACCACGCGGTGGTGCCCACCGAGCACAAGCACAAGGCGGTCGTGCGACGCGAGGAGCTGGCTGCAGCGCTCAAGCGGGTGTCGATCTTGGTCCAGGACCGCGCCCGCGCGGTGAAGTTCTCGTTCTCGGCCACCGAGCTCGAGATCGAGGTGCACAACGTCGATCGGGGCGAAGTGCGCGAGATCGTGCCGATCGAGCTCGACGGCGAGAACGCCCAGGTCGGGTTCAACGCGCGGTACCTCGCCGAGGTTCTGTCGGTGCAGCACGGGGAGCGCGTGGTGCTCGAGCTCGCCCACCCGCTCGCCCCGTGTTTGATCCGCGACCCCGACGCGCCCGACGCGTTCTTCGTGATCATGCCGATGCGCCTCGACCTCGACTGAGCGATGCGGATCGAGCAGCTCGTCGCCGAGCGGTTCCGGAACCTGGAGCCGCTCGACTGGGCGATCGACGCGCAGTTCGTGGTGCTGCACGGCCCGAACGCCCAGGGGAAGACGAACGCGCTCGAGGTGATCCATCTGCTCGCGACGCTCAAGCCCCTGAAGGCGCGGCGGCTGCGCGAGCTCGTGCGGTTCGGCGAGCCCGACGCCCGGGTGGGCGCGCGGGTCGGGCGGGACGGCGTGGGGCGGACGCTGCAGGTCGACCTCGGCCCGCCCGGTCGGACCGCGCGGATCGACGGGAAGGCCACCTCGGATCTGGGCGAGTACTTCGGCGCGATCCGGACCATCGCGTTCGTCCCGTCGGACGGCGAGATCGTGACCGGGGAGCCGGCGCGGCGCCGCAGCTGGCTCGACCGGGCGGTGTTCACCCAGAGCCCGGCCCACCTCGACCGGGTCCGCGCCGTGCGGCGGGTGCTCGACCAGAAGTCCGCTGCGCTGCGGGACCCGCGGCCCGACCTCGCGGTGCTCGACGTGCTCGACGACCAGCTGGCCCGGCTCGGGGCGGAGCTGGTGGACCGGCGGGCCGCGTTGCTCGCAGCCCTCGCGCCCCACGTGGAGCGGCTGCACGAGACGATCGCGCTCGGACACGGCCAGCTGACGATCGGGCTGCGCACCGACGCCGCCGGGCCCGACCTGGCCGCGCGCACCGAGGCGCTCGCCGCGGCGATCGCTGCGGCGCGACCGCGCGAGCTGCAGCGGCGCACCACCCTGGTGGGTCCGCACCTCGACGACCTGCGGATCGGCATCGACCACCACGCCACCCGCGAGTTCGGCTCGCGCGGCCAGGTGCGGTCGGTGGTGCTGGCGATCAAACTCGCCGAGATGGTCGCTGCGCGCGAGCGGGGCCTGGTCCCCGTGTTCCTGATCGACGACGTGTCGAGCGAGCTCGACGCCGCGCGGACCGCGCGGGTGGTCGGCTGCCTCGCCGAGCTCGGCGCACAGGTGTTCGCGACCACCACCGACCCGGGCCCGCTCGAGTCGGTCCTCCCGCCCGAATCCACCGCGTCGGTCGCGGTGCGCGCGGGGGTGCTCGCGCCTGGTCGACGCGATAGGTGAGGCCGTCCGGCGCAGGTCGGACGTCCCCTTGTGAACACCCGCGCCGGGTCCACCGTCGCGGCGGATCGGTCCGGGCCTCGCCTCCGGACCGGGAGTGTCGATGGAGCCGAGTCCCGCTGCGGTGACGAACGACTACACCTCCGCCAACATCCAGGTGCTCGAGGGGCTGGAGGCCGTGCGCAAGCGACCTGGGATGTACATCGGCACCACGGGGCCCCGCGGCCTGCATCACCTGGTGTACGAGGTCGTCGACAACTCGGTCGACGAGGCGCTGGCCGGCGTGTGCACCAAGGTGCTGGTGATCCTGCACGAGGACGGGAGCTGCTCGGTGGCCGACGACGGCCGCGGCATCCCGGTCGACATCCACGAGGAGGAGGGCCGGCCGGCGGCCGAGGTCGTGATGACCGTGCTGCACGCCGGTGGCAAGTTCGACGGCTCGTCGTACAAGGTTTCGGGTGGCCTGCACGGCGTCGGTGTGTCGTGCGTCAACGCGCTGTCGCGCGACCTCAAGCTCGACATCTGGCGCGACGGGCACCACTACACCCAGTCGTACCGCCGGGGCGTGCCGGTGGAGCCGCTCGCCGACCTCGGACCGGTCGACGTGCCGCGCCGCGGGACCACCGTCCGGTTCTGGCCCGACCCCGAGATCTTCACCGAGACCACCGAGTTCGAGCTCGAGGTGTTGAGCGCGCGGCTGCGCGAGCTCGCGTTCCTCAACCCGGGGCTCACGATCGAGATCGTGGACAAGCGGGTCGAGCACACCGAGGTGTTCAAGTACGACGGCGGCATCGTGAGCTTCGTCGAGTACCTCGACGCCGGCCGCTCGCCGCTCCACGCACCCCCGATCCGCGTCGCCGGCTCGAAGGACGCGATCCAGGTCGAGTGCGCGCTGCAGTGGACCACCTCGTACGCCGAGACGCTGTACTCGTTCGTGAACAACATCAACACGGTCGACGGCGGGACCCACGTGAGCGGGCTGAAGGCGGCGCTCACCCGCACGCTCAACAACTACGCCCAGGCGGCGGCGAAGAAGAACGACAAGGGCATCACCCTCGCGGGGGAAGACATCCGCGAAGGGCTGACCGTGGTGCTGTCGGTGCGGATCCCCGAGCCGCAGTTCGAGGGCCAGACCAAGGGCAAGCTCGGCAACTCCGAGGTCAAGGGGCTGGTCGAGAACATCGTCGCCGAGCAGCTCGGTGTGTTCCTCGACGAGAACCCACAGGTCGCCAGGATCATCGCGCAGAAGGCGGTCGAGAGCTCGCGGGCGCGGGAGGCGGCGCGCAAGGCGCGCGAGCTCGCGCGGCGCAAGAGCATCCTCGACGGTGGAGACCTCCCGGGCAAGCTCGCCGACTGCCAGGAGCGCGACCCGGCGAAGTGCGAGCTGTACCTGGTCGAGGGGGACTCCGCCGGCGGCTCGGCCAAACAGGGGCGGGATCGGCGAAACCAGGCGGTGTTGCCGCTCAAGGGCAAGATCCTGAACGTCGAGAAGGCCCGGTTCGACAAGATGCTCGCCAACAACGAGGTGCGCACGATCATCAGCGCCCTCGGCTGTGGCGTGGGTGAGGAGTACGACCCGAGCAAGCTCCGGTACGGCCGGATCATCCTGATGACCGACGCCGACGTGGACGGCTCGCACATCCGGACGTTGCTGCTGACGTTCTTCTACCGCCAGATGCGCGACGTGATCGAGGGCGGCCACCTGTACATCGCCCAGCCGCCGTTGTACCGGGTGAAGAAGGGCAAGAAAGAGCAGTACATCAAGGATGAAGCAGCCCAAGAGGCGTTCTTCTTCGAGCAGGCGGGCGAGTCGGTGCACGTCGCGCCGATCGTCGACGGGCAAGACGGTGAGCCGATCGAGCGCGGGGCGTTCGATCGGTTCGTGGAGGGGCTGCGCGGGTTCGTGAACCGGCTCGCGAAGCTCGAGCGGCGGTACCCGCCGGCGGTGCTCGAGGCGTTCTTCGCGACCACCGGCGGGACGTTGCCGGCCGACCGCCCAGGGCTGCTGGTGGCGGCCGACCGGTTGCGCCAGCTGATCCCCGAGCTCGAGCCCCGGATGCGGGTGCACTTCTCGCGGGTCGACGAGTCGACCGAGCCGGCGCTGCTGCTGTCGGTCGAGTTCCGCGGCGAGGAGCGCGACCTCCGCCTGACCAACGCGCTCGGTGAGACCGGGCTGTCGGCAATGTACAGGGGGCTCGCCGAGGTGGCCCCCTTGCCGTTGCGCATCCGCTCGGGCTCGACCGAGCGGGTGGTGACCACCTACCTGCAGGCGCTGCACGAGATCCTCGACCTCGCGCAACGCGGGTACGACGTTCAGCGGTACAAGGGGCTGGGCGAGATGAACCCGGAGCAGCTGTGGGAGACCACCTTGGATCCGTCGGTCCGCACCCTCCAGCGGGTGGAGTTCGACGATCTGGTCGCCGCGGACACGATGTTCACGATCCTGATGGGCGACGCAGTGGAGCCACGGCGGGACTTCATCCAGGAGAACGCGCTGCACGTGCGGAACCTCGACATATGAGCCGCACGGGTGAGCGGAGTGGCTCGAATGGCAGGTAGGCCCGGGGATCCACCGACCGAGGTCGCAGACCAGGTGAAGGCGCTCCTCGACAGCCGGCTGTTGCTGGTCACCGGGAAGGGCGGCACCGGGAAGACCACGTTCTCGGCTGCGCTCGCGGTGGTCGCCGCAGCGCGCGGCAGGCGCGTGTTGTTGGCGGAGATCGACAGCCAGCGGCCGGCGTTCACCCCGGTGTTCGGGCGCGAGCCCGGGTTCACCCCGTCGCGGCTGCGCGACGGGCTCGACGTGTGCAACCTCACCTGGCAGTCGGCGCTCACCTCGTTCCTCACCGGCCTCGTCCCCTCCCGGCGGGTCGTGGGGATGATCCTCCAGAACAAGATCGTCAGCCGGTTCCTGGACTTCACTCCGGGTTCTCGGGAGATCGTGACCCTGTCCGCCCTGGTGGACCACGTCGGGAAGTACGACTTGGTGGTCGCGGACCTGCCGGCCTCCGGTCACGCGTTTTCGTTGCTCGACGTGACCCGGTCGGCGCTCGGGCTGTTCCGGTCGGGACCGGTCCGCACGCGGGCGGGTGAGCTGCGCGACGCGTTGCAGGCGCCCACCACCCGCATCGCGCTGGTGGGGCTGCCGGAGGACATGGTGGTCAACGAGACGTTGGAGACCCGCGACCGGCTCGCGAACGCCGACCTGCTGTCCGGTCCGCCGTGTGTGTTCCTGAACCGCGCCACCTTGCCCACGCTCACCGCCGAGGAGCGCGAGCTGATCCGCCGCCTCGGGGCCGAGCCGCTCGATCCGTTGCAGGCCGAGTTCGTGCGCGCCGGGCGGTGGGAGGACGACCTCGAGCAGGGCACGGCCGACGCGTCGAACCGGATGACCACCGCCCTCGGGCACCCCCCGCTGCTGGTGCCCCCCGCTCCGCCGGGCGGCACGCCGCGCCAGGTGGTGGAGAGCGTGGCGGCCCACCTCGGCCGCTCGGTCGGCCTGACCCGGCGGGAGCTGCAATGGGGCTGAGCGGCCCGTTCGACATGGACGGGTGGCTCGGCCGCACCCGCCTGGTGGTGTGTGTGGGCGCCGGCGGGGTGGGCAAGACCACCACCGCCGCCACCGTCGGGTTGTGCGGCGCGCTGCGCGGCCGGAAGGCGCTCGTGCTCACGATCGACCCGGCCCGTCGCCTCGCGAACAGCCTCGGGCTGCGCGAGTTCGGCAACGAGGAGACCCGGATCGACCTCGCGAGCCTCGGCGCGGCGGCCGACGGCGCCGGGGAGCTGTGGGCGGTGATGCTCGACTCCCGCTCCACCTTCGACAACCTGATCGCGAAGGTGGCGACCGATCCCGCCGCCCGGGATCGGATCTTGAAGAACCACGTGTACCGCCACATGGCCGACACGTTCGCCGGGTCCCAGGACTACATGGCGACCGAGAAGCTGTACGACCTCGTGTCGAGCGGCAAGTACGACCTGCTCGTGCTCGACACCCCGCCGGTCAAGAACGCGCTCGACTTCCTCGAGTCCCCCGGTCGGCTGATCAACTTCCTCGACGAGCGCGTGTTGAAGTGGTTCCTCCAGCCCTCCGACTCGAGCGCCGCCCTGTCGCGGCGGCTGATGTTCGGCACGAGCGCGGTGGTGTACCGGCTGCTGTCGTTCGTGTTCGGCAAGGACTTCCTCGACGACCTCACCACGTTCTTCGAGGACTTTCAGGGGCTGTACCACGGGTTCGTCGAGCGTCACCACTCGGTGGTCGAGCTGTTCCGGGCCGACACGACCTCGTTCGTGACCGTGTGCGCCCCGAACGAGGCGAGCCTCGACGTGGCCGCGTTCTTCCAGGAAGAGCTGACGCGGCGGAACCTGCCGCGCGGGGGGCTGATCGTGAACCAGGTCCACGCGTGTGACGGCGAGCAACACGACGCGAAGGAGGCCCTGGGCACGGTCGCCGACCGGCTCGCGGTCGACCTGCCACCCGCGACCGCCCCGGCGGTGCTCGCCCGCCTCGGGATGGCCCACCGGCGGCTGCACGCCCTGCGGCTCGCCGAGCAGGCGCTGACCGCCCGCGCCCGGGCCGCGTCGCGCGGCGGTGGGTTCTACCAGGAGATCCCCCACCTCGACGGGAACGTGCACGACCTCGGGTCGCTGTCCGAGGTCGGTCGCCGGTTGTTCGGCGCGGCGGGGTCGTTGTGATCGCGGCGGTCGCGGGGGTCGCCCTCGCCGGCCCGCTCGCAGACGCGGTGGCGCTGCACCTCGGTCGCGACGGCCGGGTGGTGGACTCGGCCACCCTCACCCCGCTGTACGAGGCGGCGTGTGCGGGTGGGGCCGAGGTCGCGTGCCACTGGCGCTCGTGGGACGACTGGGGCCGGCTGAAGGCCGACGTCGCGGCTCGCCTCGCCGAGCCGGCGTGTACCAACGGGGCCGGGGCCGTGCGGTGGGACGCGTGCACCGCGCTGGCGCTCGCGGTCGGCCGGAGCCCGCCCGGGTGGCCCGGGTACGACCCGAACCGGGCCGAGGGTCTGCTGCGCGACGCGTGCGCCGCCGGTGACGCCCGGGCCTGCCGCGAGTGTCGGTCATTCGCCGACGACGGTGCGCTGGGCGCGTGTGCGGACGCCGCCGCCGTCCCCCCGGTAGAGCGGGGCACCTGCGCCGACGGGTGGGTGGCGGCGTGTGAGCCCGCCGCCGCGACCGGCGAGGTCGTGGCGCTCGAGCTGCTGTGCACCGCCCGCGGCGGGTCGTGGTGCGAC
This sequence comes from Myxococcota bacterium, assembly GCA_040080105.1. Lineage (GTDB taxonomy): Bacteria > Myxococcota_A > UBA796 > UBA796 > JACKER01. The sequence continues at coordinate 4,693 of JBEBJC010000159.1, read as the reverse complement.
GTGCTCGGGGCCCGGCGGATCGACCTGCCGGTCCCGGTGCGCGAGGCCCCGCCGTCCGAGCAGTGGGTGACCCCGAGCGGGTTCTTGCTCGGGTGGAGCGGCCCTGTGCGGTCCGACCGGGCGCTCGTCCCGTACACCGCGGTGCGGTCGGTCGACCTGCAGGTCCGGCCGTCGCGCGACGAGTGGCTCGAGCTGACCCTCGCCGACCGATCGGTGTCGTTGCCGCACGGGTGTGACGGCGTCGTAGCGGCCCTCGCGCGGCTCGGCGGGGTGCCGGTGTGGGCGCGCGACGAGCGAGGCGGGCCCGCGCGCAGCGTGTGCACCGAGCTCGCGCGCTCCACCTTCCCGTACGTGGGCGGCGAGCTCGAGGTCGGAGCCGTCGACCACGAGGACCAGGCGCAGACCACCGAGATCCACGACCACCTCGCGGAGGCGGCCGGCGGGCTTTTCGGGTGCGCGGTGGGGACCTCCCCGTCGTCGCCGGTGGTCGTGTCGGTGGTGCGCGCGCGCTCGGGACCGCCGAAGAAGGTGTCGATCGCCTCCTCTTCGGGGGTGGCGACGCTCGACGCGTGTGTGGCCGAGTGGCTCGGCTCGACCCCGCTCGGCGAGGTGGCGGTGCCGGCGCGGTTCACCGTCCAGGTGGCGCTCGACTGGTAGAGTTCCCACGTGTCCCGAGGTCGTCGTGAAGTTCGAGAAGTTCACCGTGAAGGCCCGCGAGGCCATCGCCGATGCGCAGCGGCTCGCCGGGCGGCTCGGCAACCCCGAGATCCGGCCGGGGCACCTGCTCGCGTCGATGGTGAGCCAGGAGGAGGGGGTCGTCGGGCGGATCTGCAACTTCGTCGGCATCCCGCTCGAGACGCTCGAGCGCGAGTCGGCGAAGCTCGTGGACAGCTACAGCCGGGTCAGCGGCGGCACCAAGGCGATGTTGTCGCGCGAGCTGCAGGCCGCGCTCGACGTGGGCGAGGCCGAGGCGAAGAACCAGGGCGACTCGCACATCTCGACCGAGGTGCTGCTGATCGGGTTGGCGGCGGGGTCGAGCAAGACCGGTCAGCTGCTCCGGTCGCTCGGGATGACCCGGGAGAAGCTGCTGCCGGCGATCGAGCACGTGCGCGGCGGCCAGAAGGTGTCGGGCGAGGACCCCGAGTCGCAGTACGAGGCGCTGTCGAAGTTCACCCGCGACATGACCCGCGAGGCGTCCGAGGGGAAGCTCGACCCGGTGATCGGGCGCGACGAGGAGATCCGGCGGGCGCTGCAGGTGCTGGCCCGCCGCACCAAGAACAACCCGGTGTTGATCGGCGACCCGGGCGTCGGCAAGACCGCGATCGTCGAGGGGATCGCGCAGCGGATCTCGGACGGGGACGTGCCCGAGTCGCTCCAGGGGAAGAAGGTGCTCGCGCTCGATCTGCCGGCGCTGCTCGCGGGCGCGAAGTACCGAGGCGAGTTCGAGGAGCGGCTCAAGGCGCTGCTCACCGAGATCGAGGACGCCGAGGGCCGGATCATCCTGTTCATCGACGAGCTGCACACGCTCGTCGGCGCGGGGAAGAGTGAAGGCAGCATGGACGCCGGGAACATGCTCAAGCCCGCGCTGGCCCGCGGCAAGCTGCGGGCGATCGGCGCCACCACCGTCGACGAGTACCGCAAGCACCTCGAGAAGGACAAGGCGCTCGAGCGGCGGTTCCAGCCGGTGATGGTCGAGGAGCCCACGGTGGAGGCCACGATCCAGATCCTGCGGGGGATCAAGGAGAAGTACGAGTCCCACCACGGGATCCAGATCACCGACGAGGCGTGTGTGTCGGCGGCGACCCTTTCGTCTCGGTACATCAGCGACCGGTCGCTGCCCGACAAGGCGATCGACCTGATCGACGAGGCGGCGTCGCGGATCAAGATGGAGATCGAGAGCAAGCCGGCCGACATCGACCGGCTGGAGCGCCGGATCGCCGGGCTGCAGGTCGAGCTCGCGAGCATCGGCCGCGACGACGACAAGGCGTCTCTCGACCGGGCGAACAAGGCGCGCGAGCAGATCACCACGCTGCAGGCCGAGCTCGACACGCTCACCGGGCGGTGGACGCGCGAGCGGGACGCGCTCGAGAAGATCGCCACGCTGAAGGAGAAGATCGACGAACGGCAGTTCGACGGGGAGAAGGCCCAGCGCCAGGGCGACTTCGAATCGGCGTCGCGGATCATCTACGGCGAGCTGCCGAACCTGCGCGCCGAGCTGGAGCGGCAGAAGGGGCTGCTCACCGAGCTGCAGGCCGACGGCGCGATGTTGTCGGAGCAGGTCACCCACGACGACGTGGCGAAGGTCGTGTCGCGCTGGACCGGCATCCCGGTCAACAAGCTCAAGCAGTCGGAGCTCGACCGGCTGGTGAAGATGGAGGACAACCTCCACGCGCGGGTCGTCGGCCAGCACGAGGCGGTGGTCGCGGTGAGCCAGGCCGTGCGGCGCGCGCGGGCTGGGCTGCAGGACCCGAACCGCCCGATCGGCAGCTTCTTGTTCCTCGGCCCCACCGGCGTCGGCAAGACCGAGCTCGCGAAGGCGCTCGCCGAGTTCTTGTTCGACGACGAGAACGCGGTCGTGCGGATCGACATGTCCGAGTACATGGAGAAGCACTCGGTCGCGCGGCTGATCGGCGCGCCCCCCGGCTACGTCGGGTACGACGAGGGCGGGCAGCTCACCGAGGCGGTCCGCCGCCGCCCGTTCGCGGTCGTGTTGCTCGACGAGATCGAGAAGGGCCACCCCGACGTGTTCAACGTCCTGCTGCAGCTGCTCGACGACGGGCGGCTCACCGACAGCAAGGGGCGGCTCGTCGACTTCAAGAACACCGTGGTGATCATGACGAGCAACATCGGCTCGCACAAGATCCTCGAGGCCGGCGGCGACCGCGAGAAGGCGATCCGGGCGGTCGAGTCCGAGCTGCTGGTCGCGCTCAAGCCGGAGTTCCTGAACCGCATCGACAACCGGATCGTGTTCGACGCCCTGTCGCGCCAGGACATGGACCGGATCCTCGACATCCAGCTCAAGCGGGTCCGCGGGATGTTGGCGAACCGCGACCTCACCCTGGAGGTGAGCGAGGCCGCCCGCAGCGCGCTGTGTGACCTCGGGTACGACCCCGCGTTCGGCGCCCGGCCGCTCAAGCGCGCGGTCACCACCCACCTGCTCAACCCGATGTCGACCGCGATCATCGCCGGCGGGTACGAGCCGAACGACCGGATCCGGGTGGAGCTCGAGGGGAGCGAGCTCGTGTTCACTCGGATCCCCGCCCCACCCGACGGGGACGACGAGCCGTCGAGGCCGCCCCAGCTGTCGGATCGGGTCGCCGCCGGATAGCGGGGAGGGGTGCAACTCGACCCCGCCGATCCCCGCTTGCCGAGCCGCCCCCTGTGGGGGCTGCTGCTCCTGTCGCTGCCCGTCGTGGGCGTGGTGTTCACCGCTGCCGCGTACGGCGCGATGTGGGCGATGGGGTTGCGGGGCCGCGCGGCGGACGGGCCCGAGGTGTGGTGGGCGGTCGACGGCTGTCCCGAAGCGGCCGCGGTGGTGGACGCCCGGGTGCGCGACGTGGGGCTCGAGCCGATCGGGGCGCCGACGCCGGGGCAGCTGCACCTCCGCCTCCCGGCCGATCCGGCGGTGGCCGCAGCCCTTCCGGTCACCCTCACCCGGCCGGGGAAACTCGAGATCCGGGGAGGCGGCGAGCCCCTGGCGGGCCCGGAAGACGTGACCTCCGCCAGCCCGCGGATGGACCTGATGATGGTGCCGGTGGTGCTGGTCACCGTGACCCCGGCCGCGGCGGACCGAGTCACGGCCTGGGTGCGGGCTCACCCCGGGGGCCGGCTCGACTTCCTGGTCGACGGCGAGCCGGTGGGGTGGCAGTCGAGCCAGAACCCGCTGCCGAAGGGGGAGTACGAGATCGCGCCGGCGCTCGCCGACGGGCCGGAGCGGTGGGCCGCGGTCGCCGCGGTGTCGGTGGTGGCCGATCACCCCCTGCCGTGCCCGGTCACCCTCACGGCGGTCGAAGGTCGAGCGGCGGCGCAGACTGGCTCGTGAGCCGCGCCATCAGGTCGTGACCCCACCAGTGTGAGGCCGCGTACCACGCGTGGTGGGTGCGCGCGGCCTCGGACCACTTCGCCTCGAGCTGCCCGAGCTCGCTCCGATCGCGGTCCGCCTCGCTGTCTCCGGTGCCGTTCGCCGGGTACGCGCGCCCGACCGCCTCGTGCAGCGCGTCGAGGTACGGTCGGCCCAGCGCGACCGCCTCTGGCCCCGTCGTCCGCGCGTTCAACAGCCGATCGAGCTCGGTCGTGTCCACCCCTCGCAGCTGCAGGTGGGCGTGCAGCACGCTCTTGCTGCGCCACGCGGCCACGAACTGCTCGCTGGCCTGCTGCGCGGGGATCACGTACGCCCACCGGAGGTACGCCGCGTCGAAGATCCCACACGAGAAGATCCAGATCAGCGCGAGGCTGGTGAGCACCACGACCGGGCGGGTGCGCTCGCCGATCGGTCGGTGCCCGTCGTCGTCGGACACCCGCGACCGGTTGATCCGACGCGGCTTCGACCCCGAGCTCCGCCGGTCCGGCGTGGAGCTCCGGCTGGACGGCGGGGTCTCGACCACCGCCGAGCGCACGCCTCGCGGGGGCGGGGCGAGCGACGACGGACGGATCCCCTCGAGCGACCCGCCGCGGCGCGCGGCCGGGCTGGGGG
>JBEBJC010001140.1:0-2716 GCA_040080105.1 Myxococcota bacterium | reverse complement strand
GCTCCAGATCGTGCGCGAGTTCGCCGGCGAGCGGCTCGATCCCGCCGAGGCCGCGGAGGTCTCGCGCCGGCACGCGGCGTGGGCGCTGGCGGCGGGGGAAGCGGCGACGCTCGCGGCGCGTCGCCACGGGACGTGGTCGGCGGTGCACGACCGCCGGGCCGACCTTGCCCGGGTGCTCGCGCGCGGGGGCGCGGAGGCGGTGCGCGCCGCGCTGGTGCTGGGGGAGCTGGCGCTGGCGCGGGGGCCGCGGGTCGACCCGACCGGGTCGCTGCGCGACGTGCCGCCCGACCTCCAGGTGCGCGTCGCCTGCCTGCGGTCTCGGTTCCTGCTCGACGGGGCGCGCAACGCCGCCGCGCTGGCGCTGCTCGACGCGGTCCCTCCCCCGGCCGATCCGACCGACCGGCTCCGGCTCGCGGTGCACCGGATGATGCACCTGCGGCAGCTGAACCGGGCCGAGCAGGGCACCGCCGCGCTCGCCGAGGCCGAGCGGGCCGCCGTGTACGCCGACGAGCTGGAGGTCGCCACGTTTCGGGTGGCGGAGGCCGTGTTCCGCGAGTGGCGCGGTGACCACGACGGCGCGGTGGCGGCGCTCGAGGCGGTGGCCCCGGCCGAGCCTGCGCCGGCGATCGAGGCCCGGGTGCTCGCGTACCTCGGCGGCTTGTTGGTGCGCCGCCCCGCGACCCGCGCGCGCGGCATGGCGAGCCTCGAGCAGGCGCTCGCGCTGTACCGGCGGCTCGGGGACGAGGGATGGGAGGGGGCGGTGCTGGTGTGGCTCGGCGGCGCGCTGTTCGAGTCCGGGTGGCTCGGAGCGGCGGCGGAGCGGCTGACCCGCGCGGCCGAGGCTTCGGCGCGGGTCGGCGACGTCCGGTTCGAGGCGTCGGCGCTCGAGCACCTGGCGGCGGTCCGGATCGAGGAGCGCCGGTGGGACGAGGTGGCGGCGCTGCACGCCCGGCTGCGCGCCTCTCCACAGCCCCCGGCGATCCTCGCGTTGCTCCACGCCCAGGAGGGGCTGGTGGAGCACGCTCGCGGCCGCCCGGACCTGGCGGTGGTGCACTACGAGCTCGCGCTCGCGGGGTTCGGCGCGCTCGGGAGGCGGGGGTTGTGCACCACGTACCGGGCGTTCCTGGCGTTGGCCGACCCGGCGCGAGGAGTGGCCGCGCTGGCCGCCGCCGCGGCAGACGCAGAGGTGCTCGGCGAGCACTTCCCCGCGCTGGTCCAGCTGGCGCGCGAGTCGATCGCCGGCGGGCCGTCGGCGGAGGCGCTCGCGGCGGCTTCGGCACACGAGCGGGCAGACGTGCGGATCTTCACCTCGCTGTTGTCTCGGCCGCTGCGGGTGGCCGGCGACGGGTCGTGGTTCGAGGCCGACGGGGAGCGGGTGTCGCTCGAGCGGCGGGCGGTGCTGCGGCGGACGCTGGCGGCACTCGCGGACGCGGGCCCGGGGGCGCGGGTCGACCGCGCCACGCTGGTGGCTGCGGTGTGGCCGGGGGAGCGGATGGTGGGCGGGAGCGCCGACGCGCGGCTGCACACCACGATTCGCGCGCTGCGCCGGCTCGGGCTCGCCGAGCGGCTGCGCACCCACGACGAGGGGGGGCTGTGCTACGGCTTGGACGGCTCGGTCGTGGTGGTCGCCTAGGACAGTTCGACGGGCGGACGCCCTCGGCATGTGGGAGGAGGTAACCGGTGTTTCGTGTGCCTACGTTCGGGGCGGGATCGCGCGCGCCTCCCAGTGACAGCGCCCGCCGTCGACGGGCATCGTCGTCCGGGGTCCCGGTGACGATGTCGGCGGTCGCGCTCGCGACCATCGTGGCGTGCTCCTCTCCTCCGCCAGGGCGCGATTCGCCCATCGACAGCGGGGGCCCCACTTCTTCTCCCACCGCCGAGACGGGGACCCACGCGGTCGGCCTGTCCGCGGCCTGTGACCCGACCGACGACCCGCTGCGCCGCCGCTGCGTGGTGCACGCCGAGCCCCCCGCCGCGATCCGGGTCCGCGTCGCCCGCGCGAGCGGGGAGGGGGCCGAGCGGGTGTCCGAGTCCGCGTCCGCCGTCGATCACGTGGTCTCGGTGGTGTTCCTCGCGCCCGACACCGACTACGACTACCGGGTCGAGGGGGTCGACGATCCGACGCGCGCGGTGTCGGGCCAGTTCCGCACCGGTCCGCTGCCCGACGGGCTCGACTCCCGCCTCGACGTGATCGGGGCCGCATCGGCGCCGTACGCGGGGGTGAATTTCCCGTGTGCGCCGAACGCGGTCGCCGCGGTGTACGACACCGCGACCGGCGAGCCCGTGTGGATGCACGACCTCGACCCGGAGGGGCGGTTCGGGTTCGAGCACACCGTCCGGTTCACCGACGAGCACACGGTGGTCGGCGACTCGGGCGGGCGGGTGGTCGAGGTCGGCCTCGACGGTCAGGTCGCGCTCGAGCTCGTGTCCGGGGTCGACTACGACGAGCTCCTGCACCACGACTTGTTCACCACCGCCGACCACCTGTTCGCGCTGCACCGGATCGACGGCGACCCGGTGCTCGACGGGGTGGTGGTGTTCGACCGGCGCACCGGCGCGCGGGTCGCGCAGTGGGACCCGCGCGACCACCTGGCGATCCCGGCCGACGCGTCGGGCGACTGGATGCACCTGAACGGGCTGGCGGTGGGGGCCGACGGCGCGCTGGTCCTGTCGTCGTTCACCCAGAGCTCGGTGCTCGCGGTCGAGGGAGACCCCG
>JBEBJC010000158.1:0-12415 GCA_040080105.1 Myxococcota bacterium | reverse complement strand
GGCCTCGAACAGGTCCCGCAGACCGTCGTTGTCCGAGTCGGGGTCGAGGTAGTCCGGGAGCTCGTCGCGATCGGAGTCCTCGGCCCCTTCGACCGCGTCGGACCAGCCGTCGCCGTCGCTGTCGGTGTCCCACGCGTCGGGCAGGCCGTCGCCGTCCGAGTCGACCAGCCCCTCGGCGCCGTCGAGCAGTCCGTCGCCGTCCGAGTCCAGGTCGTGCAGGTCGGCGACCCCGTCGACGTCGGCGTCTCCGGTCCCTTCGTCGCCGTCGAGCAACCCGTCGTCGTCGGAGTCCGGATCGACCCGATCGCTGGCCCCGTCGAGGTCCCAGTCGAGGTCCGACTCCAGCGGGTCCGGCAGCCCGTCGGCGTCGGAGTCGAGGTCGAGCAGGTCGGACACCCCGTCGCCGTCGGTGTCGCCGAGACCCTCCACCCCGTCGAGGTGGGTGTCTCCGTCGGAGTCGGAGTCGGCGAACGACGGGACGCCGTCGCTGTCGGGGTCGCCGACCGTCTCGTCCGCGTCGGCCACCCCGTCGCCGTCCGAGTCCGCGTCCGCGCCCACCCCGAACCAGTCGTCGAGCGTGTCCGGGATCCCGTCCGCGTCGGTGTCGACATCGTCTCCGGCGGTGGTCGGATCGGTCTCCCACGCGCCCACCCGGCCGTCATGGTCGGCGTCCTCGGCGCCGTCGGGGATCCCGCCGCCGTCGGTGTCGGCCTGCGCCTGATCGGTGGTGGTGGACGGGTCGGCGTCGGGGACGAAACACCCGCCGTCCGCCGGATCGGCGGTGTCGGCGGTGGCGGCGGTGAGCCCGCGCTCGGTCCCGTCGTACAGCCCGTCACCGTCGGTATCACACTCGAGCCCGTCCGGGACCTCGTCCAGGTCGAGGTCACCGGGCTCGTCACCGTCGGCGACGCCGTCGTCGTCGGTGTCCTGGTCCAATGGATCGGTCGCGCGCTCCGCCTCCTCCACGTCGGTCGCGCGATCGTCGTCGAGGTCGATCGTGACCACCGCCGACGACGCGACCCCGAGCTCGTCACACGGCGCGCCGGTGCACGCCGACACGTCGACCGGGCCGAGCGGCCACGTGACCGTGGTCACCGCCGCGATCCGGATCGGGGTGGCGGGATCGAGGGGCAGCGCCGACCGCGCCACGGTGACCTCGACGAAGCTCCACCCGCCGTCGACCACGAACACCACCGAGCCCGCGAGCGGGCTCAACGTGGCCTCGGCCACCCAGGTGCCCGGGACCTGGCCCGGGTTGTCGAGCCGCGCGAGCCCGCCGTCGGGGCCGGTCGCGAGCACGCCCACCTCGAACGTCGCCGCGTCGGCGTCGGTGTCGAGCAGGAACGCCCACCCCCCGGTGACGCCGGTGGGATCCGAGCCGACCCGCACGCGCAGCGACAGCTCGTCGGCGGTCGCCCACCACGCGATCGCGGCCACGTTGCCGTCGCCCACCAGATCGAGCGCGCCGGTCGCGCCGTCACCCACCGCGTCGACCAGCGGCGCTCCCGCGGCCTGCAGGTCCGACCACGAGCCGGCGAGCGCGGCGCCGCACCAAACCCAGGAGACCATCGCCCCTCCCGACCGCGACGCACCTGAGGTGGCCCCTCGGGTTCAGGGTTGACTCGTCAACCGTTGGTCGTCGGTGTCCACTCCAGGTATACCGTGCGCGATGTCGACGCTCCCCGGTGTGATCTGGTCCTCGCTCACCTTGGCCCGGGCAGCCGATCCTCCCGCCACCGTGCTGGATCACCAGGTGTGGGTGTCGGTGGACGCGGCCCGCGCGTCGATCGAGACGGTGAAGTGGTCGATCCGGGTCGACGATCCGGCCGGCTGCGCGGCGGGGGTGGTGGCGCCCCCGGGCCTCGACGGCGCGACCGACGGCGGCGCGCAGGTGCTGGAGACGCTGTTCCTGCCCCCGCCCGACGCGGCGCCCGGCGCGGTGTACTCGTTCGAGGTCACCCACCGGTCCCCGCCGGGCGGCCACTCGGGCGTGTTCACCCCGTCGCCGGACGTGTGGACCGAGCGCGCGTCGCTGGTGGTCGAGTCGTCGCGGGCGGTGCCGCTCGCGGTGTGGGCCGATCCGTCCGGCGACACCGTGTACGCCGAGCCCCGCAAGGTCAGCGTGGCGTGGACCGAGGTGCGGCCGGGCCAAGGGGTCGGCGCGGCGTGGAGCACGTGGGCCGACTGGCTCGAGGCCGGGCGCTCGGTGCGGGCCACGGTCGACGCCTCGATCGGCGACCGGTGGGCGCTCGGCAAGGAGCTGAACCAGGACCTCGACGGGATCGGGATCGCCGGGGTGGTGGAGCGGGTGCGCGCCGCGGTGGCGCTCGATCCGGGCCCGAGCCGATGGTCCGACGCGCAGCGGGCGCACGACGTGTTCCTGGCGGGCCACGGCACCGCGGCCGACCGGGGCGTGGCGATGGTCGCGCTGCTGCGCGCGGCCGGGTTCGACGCGGCGCCGGCGCTGTACCGCCCCGGCGGAGAGGCCGGGGCGTTCCCGGTCACGGTGCCCGCGCCGGCGCTGTTCCCGAACCCGCTGGTGGTGGTGCGGCGCGAGGAGGGCCCGGTGTACGTCGACCCGGCGGCCGAGCACACCGCCGTGCCCGAGCTCCCGGCGTCCCTGGCCGGCGCGATGGTGTGGATCCCGTCGGCCCCGCCCCGCGCCGGCGCGTCCGCGGTGCCCGGGCCGGGAGAGATCCCGGTGCGCCTGCCCGACGACCCGTCCCTCGACGGCCGGGTCACCCTCACCACCTCAGCCACGATCACCGCCGACGGCGGGGCCACGCTGACCACCCAGGTGATCGCGACCGGCGCCGCGCGCGAGATCCTGCGCGACCTGCTCGGGCCGCTCGACGAGGCCGGGCGCACCGAGGCGCTCGGGCGGCTGGTGCGCCAGGGCCGGCCGGGCGCGGACGCGATCACCACCAAGGCCAGCGGGCTCGAGGACCCGAGCGCCGAGCTGAACCTCACCGTCTCGGCCCACGATCCGGCGGCGATGTCGGTGACCGCGTACGGGATGCGCGGCACGATGCCGCCGCTGCTCGCGCCGGCGCTGGCCGGGTGGCTCCCGCCGCGGGTCGCGGTGAGCGAGCGGCTGGCGATCACGATCCCGCCGCTGCTCGAGGTGGCGGGGGCCGCGCTCGACCCGTCGATGTTCCGCACCGAGGCCTCGGTGGTGCGCGATCTGTCGCGCGACGGGCAGACCGTGGTGTCGTCGACCGAGGTCACCCGCACCAACCGGGCGCGCACCCCGGCCACCGACGCCGCCGCCGCCGCGTTCCTCGCGACCGAGGCGACGAAGGGCGCCGACGTGCTGTTGTTCGCCGGGGCGCGCGCGATCCGGAAGATCCGCGCCGCCGCCGACGTGACCCCCGCCGACCGGGCGGCGGTCGAGATGCTCGTGTGGCTCGAGAACGCCGAGCCGGCGAAGGCCGAGCGCACGGTGCGCAAGGCGCTGCCGGCGGTGGGGTTCGATCCACTGGTCACGGCGCTGCTCCGGTTCACCGACCCGGCCGATCAGCGGCCGTGGCAGGCGCTCGGCACGCAACAGGGCCTCGGGGACCTGCGCCGGGTCGAGCTGTGTGAGGCGCTCGAGCGGGCGGGGGACCGCTCTGCCGCGTTGGCCGAGGCGCGCGCGCTCGCCGGCAGTGAAGACCCGGAGGTCCGCGTCCGGTCCCGGCTGGCGATCGAGCGGCTGCAGGGGCCGCCCGGCTCCCCCGGGTGGCGCGACCCGGCGGTGTTGCTGGCCGAGGCGGGCTCGGAGGGCTCCGATTGGCGGATCGACGTGCGCCAGGCCGAGCTCCGGCTGACCGCGCGCGACGGGCTCGGCGCGGCGGCGCTGCTCGATCCACTCGCGCGCGGCCCGATCGGGCCGTGGACCCCGCGGGTGTCCGCGCTGTCCGCCCATGCGCGCGCGCTGACCGGCGCCCCGGCCGACGAGGTGCGCGCGGCGGTGTACGCGGCGGTGGCGTCGGCCCCGGACGACGCCGCGGTGGGGATCGCGGCGGCGGAGGCGCTGCTCGCGATCGGCGACGAGGGCGCCGGGCTCGACCGGGCGCTGATCGCGGCCGGGCTCGCGGTGCGCGACCCGGTGGGCTGGAGCCGGGTGGTGCCGATCGCACTCGCGGCGGGCCAGCTGACCGAGGCGGAGCGCGCGGCGCGCCAGGCGAGCGACACCGACCCGGAGAACAAGCAGCGGGCGGCGCGGTGGGCGGAGCTCGCGTACGCGAAGGGCGACCGGGCAGCGGTCGACGCGGCGCGGGCGCGCGCCGGGATGGAGCGGGTGACCGAGTGGCCGCCGTCGCTCGACCTGCGGATGGCGGTCGATCCCGAGGCGGTGCTCGCCGTGTTGGTCGACGACGAGGGGGTGGTGGCCGCGAGCCCGCGCCTGCTCGCGATCCGGGCCCAGCTGCGGATCGAGCGCGGGATGCTCGACGAGGCGGCACAAGACGGGCTGGTGCTCGCGCTGCGCCACCAGGAGCCGGGCGGGTGGGCGCTCGCGTTCGCCGCGACCGCCGGCCGCCAGTACTGGACCCGCGCGCGCGACGCGCTCGACCTGGCCGCGCGCACCGACCCGGTCGCGATGACGACCCGCATGGAGTACCGGCTGATCAGCGGCAGCGGCGACCCGACCGAAGACGCGCGGCGCCTGCCGGACGACCCCCGCGCCGAGGCGGTGCTCGCGCTGGTCAAGGGGCCGTCGCCGGGCGTGGCGGCCACCCCGGGCTGGCCGGTGGAGCTCGCCCCCCCCACCGCGCCCACCGCGCCCGGGTACAAGCCGAACCGGTGGCTGTCGGCCGCGCCCGGGGTGAAGGCGGCGTCGAACCCGGCGGCGGCGGCGAGCGTCGTGCGGGTCGGCGGCGGCATCGCGCTGACACCGCCCCCGTTCGCGGTGATGTACCCCGACCCGGCGGTGCCGGTGTCGACGCTGCCGGCGGGCGGCACGGTGGTGCGGCTGTCGGGCGGGGTGATGCCGGTGTACGCGGTGAGCCGCGCGGTGGGCGCCGAGACCGTGTGGGCGTTCGCGTTCACCCCCGCCGCCGCCGCCCGCGCGCTCGAGCAGGTCGCGCCGGCCCCGTGAGTCAGTCGAGCACGGTCGAGCTCTCCCCCCGCACGAGCTCACACCCCTCGGTCAGCCCGTCGAGCTCGACCAGGCAGTCGAGCGCGTCGATGTACTGGTCGCCGGTCGGGGAGCACCCCGCGGCGCCGGAAGCCTCGTAGCAGTCCTGGTACGCCTCGAGCGCGGCCTCGTCGTCGGCGGTGCACGGGCGGAGCGCCTCGCGGCACCGCTTCGTCTCGTCGCGCGCGTGGGGGCGACCACACGCGGCGTCGTTCACCTCGTCGCGCTCGCACACGTCCTGGCTACACCCCGCGACCCACGCCGCGACCCACAACGCCCGCATGTGCCCTCCCCGCCCAACCTGACACGCCGGGCGGCGGACGGCACCGGTCAAGCGGCGGCGGGGCGCACCGACGGCAAGGTCCGCGCGAGCAGCAGCGCCCCCGCGTACGCGAGCAGCGCCGCCGCGAACGCCACGTCGTACCCGACGACCCGCGACAGGACCACCGTGCCCATCGACGCGACCACGCTGGTCAGCCCGTTGACCGCCCACGCCCAAGGCACGAAGTCCGCGGCGTCGGGGCGGAGGATCCGCATCGCGAGCGGGAACGGCATCCCCATCAGGAACCCGAGCGGGGCGAGCAGGACGAACACGATGCCCACCCGCACCGCGATCGGCAGGCCGAGCGCGGTCGCGTACAGCGCCGGCGGCACCAGGTACGCCTGCACCGCGCCCAACACCACCACCCCGGCGAGGGCCGCGAGCAGCGTGCGCTGCAGCCGCTCGAGCGGGAGCTGGCCCACCACGATCGACCCGAGGCCCGAGAACAACAACATCGCCAGGATCACGACCGTGATCGCGTACACCGGGTGGCCGACGAACAGCACCAGCTGGTGCAGCAGCACCGTCTCGACCGACAGGTACCCGTAGCCCAGGCACGCGACGTACCCGAGGCCGCCGGCGACCCCCTGGACCCGCCCGAGCGCGCCCGACCGGAGCAGCGGCACGAGCCCACACAGCGCGGTCACCACCGCGACGAACACCATCTGGATCGCGAGCGAGTGGTACACCACCGTGACCGCCTCGACCTGGTCCTTGCCGAAGCCCAGGAAGTGCGCGAAGGCCTCGACCAGCGCGTTCCACGCGTACCGCGGCGACTCGAGGTACGGCCGGTCGTCGGTCTGCAGCGGCGTGCCCATCGCGTCGGCCCAGAACCGCGGGTTCGGGCGGGTCGGGTCGTACACCAGCTGCTGGTTCTCCTCGGCGGCCAGCACCCCGCGGATGGTCGCGATCTCCGCCGCCGTCCACGGGCGCTTCTTCGCCAGCATCACCGTCGCCGCGCCGGACACGTACACCACGTTCCGCTCGGGCTCGGCGATCCCCAGCGCCCGCATCGCCATCACCGCCGCCTTCACGTCCCACTTCGTCTTCGGCCCGCGCGCGAACGACAACGTGCCGTCCGGGGTGAGCCGCGACAGGTACACCTCGAACGCCTCCTGGGTCTCGAGCAGCGCCGGCGACCACGCGTTCGCGAGCTGCCCCGCCGACGAGTGGAGGTTCGCGTGCACCATCTGGATGATGTCGTACGGCTCGCGCGCGTGCAGGATCGCCGCCCGCCCGTCGAGCACGACCCGGTGTGTGTCGGCGTGGGTGTACGGGTTCACCGGGTTGTCGGGGTACCGCTCGGCCACGGTGTCGCCGAGCTCGGGCGCGATGTCGATCGCGTCGATCCCGCTGTAGCCGAGCTTCTGCGCCACCGACAGCTCGGGGCCGGCCGAGGCCCCGATGATCGCGACCCGCGCCGGCGGCGTGTGCACCTGGTACACGAGCGCCCGGTTCGGCTCGAGCAGCAGCTCCTGGCGTCGCTCGTCCGACCGCACGATCTCGGACGCGCTGGTGTTGTCGAGCAACATGTAGTGGCCGCGCTCGTCCTCGTGGATCGCGAGCCGGGTGAGCGGGGTCCACTTCACGTAGGTGACGTTCGACTCGGAGTACCCGGCCGCGTACCGGATGTGGATCAGGCCGTTGGTGGAGTGGGCGACCGCGCCGAGGGCGAGGCCGACCACCACCGCGACCGCGGACGCGATCGCGGCCGACCGGTTGCCGATCGAGTGGAACAACAGCGCCGCCGACAGCGCCCCGGCGGCGACGACCAGGAACACCACGTCGGGCCCGGGGATCACGTACAACGCCGGCACGAACGCCACCGCCGCCGCCGCGCCACCGAGCAGGTCCGCCCCGTACAGCAGGCCGATGTGCTCCTTGCGCCGCTGGAACGCCCCGGCGAACGCGAGCCCGGCGATCGCGAACGGCAGCGCGAGCACCGGCAGCAGCGCTGCGTACCACACCGGGTCGAGCAGGTCCCACGAGATGGTCGAGCGCTCGCCGAAGTCGCGCGGGGCGTGCGCCCACTGCACGGTCACCGGGGCGAGCACGGTGAACAACACCGCCACCACCGCCGACAGCCCGAGCGCCCACGACCACGCCGCGAGCCGCCCCTCGAACCCCTCCTCCGGCACCAGGCTCGGCCACAGGTGTTGCGCGAGCGCGCCGACCGAGATGCCGAGCAGCGCGAGCCCGAGGGCGAGGTGTGCGAGCGCCGCGAACAGCACCACCCCGAACAACCGGGTGAGCAGCAGCTCGAACAGCACCAGGGCGAACGAGAACAGGAACATCGACGCGGCGGTCGCAGATCGGGTGGACATCGGGCCACCGACTAACCCCGTTCTCGCCGCCCGTCGGCGCGCTCAAGATGTCGAGACCCGACACTCCCCTTCCCCGTCGACGTGGCGACGGTCTGCGACAAGTGGGCGACGAACGACCGCAAATCCAGACGTCGCCGTCACAGCGTGTACCCCCCGTCGCTGACGAGGACCGACCCGGTGATCAGCGCCGCCGCGTCCGACAGCAGGAACCCGATCTGCGCAGCGACCTCGTCGGGTCGGGCGAACCGGCCGAGCGGGGTCCCGTGCGCGGCCATCTCGGCGAACGCGGCCTCGCGGCCGATCGCCCGCGCGCGCTCCACGAACGCCGGCACCGCGTCCCACACCGCCGTCTCGACCCCGGCCGGCGCGATCGCGTTCACCCGGAGCCGCTGGGCCGCGCCCTCCTTCGCCGCGATCTTCGCGAGGTGCAGCAGCGCCGCCTTCGACGCGCCGTACGCGGCGACCCCCGCCTCGGCCTTGAGCCCGGCCGCCGAGCTCACCAGCACGATCGAGCCCGCGCGCCCCGCCATCGCGCGCATCGCGGCGCGCAGGGTGAGGAACGCGCCGTCGAGGTTCACCGACAAGATGCGGCGCCACTCGTCGAGCGCGAGCGCGGGGATCGCGCCGGCTCCGGCCACGCCGGCGTTGACCACCGCGCAGTCGAGCCCGACCAGGCTCGGCGCCAGCCCGTCCCACAGCGCCTCGTCGCGGACGTCGCCGCCGACGCGGAGCACCCCGCAGCCCGCGGGGAACGTCAGCCGGTCGAGGGCGTCGGCGGCCGAGTCGACCAGCACCAGCCGGCTGGCGCCGCGCGCGGCGAGGTGGCGGGCCACCGCCGCGCCGATCCCCGAGGCGGCGCCGGTCACGAGCGCGGCGCGCCCGTCGAAGTCGGCCATCGTCCCCTCCGACCCTCGGAGGTATCCGAACCTCGGTGGGCCGCAACGACCCCCGCCCTCGGCCCGGCTACTGCACCGAGACCACCGCGAGGCCGAGCGGAGCCGGGGTCGAGCAGGTGGTGCACCCGAACCCGAGCAACCACGTGCCCTCTGGGGTGAACCCGGCGAACGACGCGCCGGTCGAGGTGTCCACCGCCTCGTCCAGCTGCTCGAGCTCGGTGGCCCCGACCACCGAGGCCCGGTAGAACTCGGTCGCGATCGAGTCGAGCTGCAAGAACCCGGCCTCGACCTCGGCGACCGACTGGTCGAAGTGCGCGATCACCAGCTGATCCGCCCGGATCAGGTCGACCGGGTTCCCGTACACGTCGCGCGTCCAGCCCGACCAATCGAGCTTCGGCGGGAGGCCCGCGCCGGTCGCGATCGGCGCGCCGCGCGACAGGTCCACCGACCAGTCGAGGGTCATCCCTCCGTCTGCCAGCGTGACTGACGTGTTGTCCGATGCGTCGCGCGGCACCAGCGCCACGGTCGACAACACGTCGAGCCGCCCCTCCGGATAGTTCACCGCCGACAGGAGCCAGGTCGAACCAGCGTCTTCACTGAACAGGAGCGCCGGGTCGAAGCTCTGCGCGCCGATCTCGAACTCGGAGAAGTCGGCCGCGGTGGCCCCCGCGCGGTCGAACACGAACGTCTCGGGCATCTCTTGCTGCGCGTCGAGGTCGTTGACGGAGATCAACTCCAGGAGCTGGTCCAGCGGGTAGTCTGCGCGACCCAACACGATCTGTTGGATCTCGGTGATCGGTCGCTCGCGCACGTCGACGGTCAACGCCGACCAGTCGACGTGAGCGTCTTCGCCTGCCTTCACCTCGACCGAGGGGAAGGAGACGGTGTTGGAGAACGCGTAGTTGTTCTCGTTGGTGAAGGCGATCGGCCGCAGCCCGCCACACCCGACCCCCACGAGGGGGAGCCACCGGAGTGCGTACATCATCGAAACTCGATCCTCTGGGGGTGGTGTCGGTCGAGCCGCTCGCGCGGCGATCGAGCCGGACGTTCGAAGCATGCCCGTACGGACAGGCCCCCCGCTCGGAATTCCGCAGGACGGAGTCCGAGGACCGACAAATTTCCGCAGGACGGAGTCCGAGGCCGACAAATTTCCGCAGGACGGAGTCCGGTGTCCGAGATCTCGCGACACGGGTGGGCCGCCGCGACCCCGGTGCCGTGGTCGACGGTGAAAGTGTGTGAGCGGCTCGGGTGCCCCCGGAGCGCCCGCGCTACCGACCCATCGGAGGCAAACCATGACCGTTCCTGCCACTTGGGCCACGCTCCCGACCAAGCGCCAGCTGCTCGAACACATCGACCGGTTCCTGCGGGCGTTCTCCCGCGGCGACCTCGACGGCGCCTTCGCCCTTTGCCCACCCCAGATGTGGGTCCCGGGCCAGGGCATGGTGCTCCGGCCCGAGCTCCGCGGGGAGGCGCTCGGAGAGCACCTCGAGCACGCGATGTTCCAGTTCGTGAACCAGCAGTCGGCGGTCGAGGACCAGCTCGCGGGCTGTGTACCCTCCGATCCGCGGACCTGGTGCGCCGTGATCACCCCGCCTGGCGACGTGGGGTTCGAGGGGGTCTCGCTCGACTTCCCGTTCGAATCGGACGGGGATCTCGAGGTGTACGACGCCCCGGACGACGCGGTCGCGTCCGGCGACGGCGAGGTGCTCGCCAACGTGCACCTCGGCGGTGAGGTGTGCGACATCACCGCGCGGTACTTCCTCGAGGCCCACGCGGGCGGGTACCTGCTCGCGTTCGGGAACTTCGACATCCAGTAGGGTGGCACGACCCGTGCACTGGCACCCACCGGAGGTGGTGGTGGCGCCGTGGATGGTGATGTGGGCCGAGCTCGAAGCGATCGCGACCCCGAGCCCGGAGGAGCCCGAGGCCGCGGCTCCGGCGGAGGAACGACCGCCGAAGGTGCTGCAGGGGTGGGAGAAGCCGATGGTGCACGTCGGGCTCGGAGTGATGGGGGTGTCCGCGGTCGGCGGAGCCCTCACGTACGCCGCGATGGTCCCCGGCTGCTCGGAGCGCGGGCACTGCTTCGATCTGATCGCCCCGCTGGCGATCGGCGCGATCGGGGTCACCCTCGGCGGGGTCACCACGCTGGTGGGCGGCGCGGGGATCGCTGCGGCGCCACGGCGCGGTGGGGGCGACGTGACGGTCACGTTCGTGTTCTGACCGAGGTTGGGGGTCGGCCGACCGCGGGGTATGCAGACGCGATGGACCCCGCGCCGCCAGACGAGCTCCCGAAGGCCTGTGAGATGTGCGCCGCGTGGGCCGAGCCCCGCCCGCCGTTCCGGTTGTTCGGCGACAGCTGGTACGTCGGCTCGGAGGGCCTGTCCTCGGTGGTGGTGCGCACGACCGACGGGCTCGTGCTGCTCGACGGCGCGTTGCCCGAGATGGTGTCCGACACCGCGGCCCGCCTGGGCGAGCTGGGGCTCGATCCGGCGCAGGTCCGGTTCGTCCTCGTCTCCCACGTGCACTACGATCACGTGGGCGGGGTGGCTGCGTGGCAGCGCCGCACCGGCGCCGAGGTCGTGGCCACCGCGCCAGCCGCGGTCGCGCTGCGCGCGGGGGTGGCGCCGCCCGACGACCCCCAACACGGGTTCGGCCTGGAGGAGACGTCGTTCCCTCCAGTGATCGGCCCGATCCGAACGCTGGCCGACGGCGAGGCGCTGACCGTGGGCGACACCACGTTCACCCTGCACGCCACCCCCGGCCACACCCCGGGCGGCTCGAGCTGGAGCTGGTCGTCGTGTGACGGCGACCGGTGCGCGACGGTGGTGTACGCCGACAGCCTGAACCCGGTGTCGGCCGAGGACTACCGGTTCACCGACCACCCCGAGGTCGTCGAGGCGCTGCGCGGGTCGATCCGGCGCGTGGGCGCGCTCGACTGCGACCTGCTCGTGCCGGTGCACCCGTCGTTCGGGCGGCTGTTCGAACTGGCCGAGCGGCGCGACCGCCAGATGGGGCGCTCCCCGGGCGCCGACCTGCCGCTCGAGACGGAGCGTCGCGCCTGCGAAGTGTACGCCGAGAACGCTGAGAAAAGGTTGAACAAGCGACTGAAGCGGGAGCAGTAGGACCCGTCCGGTGCGCGCGCCGGGTAGGGTGGGCAGATGCTCGCCGCCGCGTACGCCGCGTTCCAGTCCGACCCCCTCACCGCCCGCCGGCAGTTCAAGGCGCTCGCCGCCGCCGGCGACCCGCGCGCCCAGGCGGCGTACGCGCTGATGCTCGCCACCGGCCGGGCCGGCGGAACCGACCCGACGGCGGCGGTCCACTGGTACACCAAGGCGGCCGAGCAGGGCCACGCGGAGGCGTGCTACGCGCTCGGCGGGATCCACCTCGACGGCCGAGGTGTCGCAGCGGACGCAGCGGTGGCGCGCCAGTGGTACGTGCGCGCCGCCGACCTCGGCGACCGCGAGGCGATGTGGGCGCTCGGCGCGACGAGCGTCGAGCCGGACGAGGCCCTGACCTGGTGGCGGCGTGCGGCGGCGCGCGGGCACGTCGGCGCGTCGACGTGGATCGGCCGGGCGCTGCTGGGACAGGGCAAGGTCGGCGACGGGGCGGAGGCGCTGCTCGAAGCGGCCACGGCGGGCGACGAGGAGGCGTTGACCGAGCTCGCGCGCGCGTTGCCGGCGGTGCGCGACGCGGCGGGCCGGGGAGACCCGGCGGCGGCGTGGGTGGCGGCGGCGTTCGACGACGACCCGGCGGC